>NZ_PTRA01000002.1:300000-462811 GCF_002943425.1 Siphonobacter curvatus | reverse complement strand
TCTTGGGTTCAGCGTTTTTACGGATGTAGTAGGTCAACCCGTTGGGCAGTTTGCCCACTTTGGTTTGGGGGTCGAAGGGAATGGGCTGGTTGAGTTGCTGAGCTAACACATTAGCCGCCAGCAGGAGCAGTACTATAAAAAAACCTGAACGGAGTTTAGTCATGTTGTTGATAGGAATAGAATATATCGAATGCAACTAGTTGGTGAGGTAAGCGACGAGGAGTGAAATAGAGCTTTCTCAGCAAGAAAGCTCTATGCGTTTTTCCTAACCAAAACTTAAACTGTCTCTATTAATCGGCGTACGATTGGACCAAGGACTCAGACCAAACGAACAGAAACGCTTGGGGAGGCGGGCAGGGGCTAACCAAGAACTTCCTAAAGATTGATCCAAAACCCGGTTAATGAAGATAGAACTTCCTCAGCGAGAAAGCCCTATCGATCTCCTCTTAACCAAAACGTGTTCACTACTTTTTACTTAAGTTTGCTCGCTAGGCCCGTATTCAAAAAAGCGAGAAATTCATTGGTGTCATAATTGGCTCCCTGTGGCCTGACCAAAGGCCGCTCGGTGTTCGCATCCAGCAGCACGTAGTACGGCTGAGAATTGGATAAAAAGTGGCTGGCCTGCAAATTGCTCCACTTCTTGCCAATCGTGCGAATGGGCTTTCCGCTGACCACCGTTTGTTCCGCAGCCGCTAGCTCGGTTTTATCATCGACGTAGAGCTGAATCAAGACGTACTTTTCGCGAATGGTTTGTAAGACGGCGGGGTCGGGCCAGACGGTGGCCTCCATTTTTCGACAATTCACGCAGGCATGCCCCGTAAAATCAATCAAGACGGGCTTATTCACCTTTCGGGCGTAGGCCAGCCCTTGCTCGTAATCAAAAAAAGCATCCAGGCCCAGGGGGGCATGAAACAAATCGCCGTACTTACGGGTGGGGTGGCTTTCCTTCGGTGCACCCACATGCCCGGCCAGACTGGCGGAGTACAGATCAAAATCCTGGGTCTGCTGCGGGGGCAGAAAAGCCGCGATGGCTTTCAAAGGGGCTCCCCACAGGCCCGGAATCATGTAGAGCGAAAAGCTCAGGGCGAGCACCGCCAGAAAAAAGCGGGGTACCGACAAGGAAACCAGCGGCGAATCTTGCGCAAAGCGAAGCTTGCCCAGCAAATAGAAACCCAGCACGCCAAAGAGAATGATCCAGAGTACTAGAAAGACTTCGCGGTCAAACCACTGCCAGTGGTAGGCCAGATCGACGTTGGATAAAAACTTCAGGGCCAGGGCCAGCTCCAGAATTCCCAGCGTGACCTTTACGGAATTAAGCCAGCCCCCCGATTTGGGCAGGGTTTTCATCCAAGAGGGAAACAGGGAAAACAGCGTGAAGGGCAGAGCCAGGGCCAGCGCAAAGCCGAACATACCCACGGCGGGCCCCAGCAACGCTCCCATGGAAGCCGCCTGTACCAGCAGCGTACCAATGATGGGACCCGTGCAGGAGAAGCTCACCAGGGAAAGCGTCGTGGCCATAAAGAAAATGCCCAGCAGGCCACCCTGATCGGCTTTCTGATCCATCTTGTTGGCCCAGGAAGTGGGCAGCATGATCTCAAAGGCCCCCAGAAAGGACGCGGCAAAAACCACCAGCAGCAAAAAGAAAGCAAAGTTGAAGAGGCCGTTGGTGGACAGGTTATTGAGCGCATCGGCCCCAAAAAGAACGGTAATGAGCAAGCCCAGCGAAACGTAGATGACGATGATGGAAAAGCCGTAGAGGAGGGCATTGCGGACTCCCGAGGATTTGCTTTCGGCCTGCTTGGTAAAAAAGCTGACGGTCATGGGCAACAGCGGAAAAATGCAGGGCATGAAGATGGCCGCCAGGCCCCCCAGAAGTCCCGCTACAAAAGTCATCCACAAGGACTCGCTTTCGGCCGAGGGCGTAGCCGGGGTGTTGGCTACGCCGCTCAGCGACTGAGCACTAGTGTCCGCCGATACCGTTGTCTGAGTCGAGGCACCCACCGAATCGGTCGTTTCTTCGACGGGGGTGAACTCCAGATCGTTGATGGAAAGCGAGTCCTGAGCCCAGACGCCTGTCGTGCTCAGCAGACCCAGCAGCACGAGTAAGCCCATGGCCCCGATCCGAAGCCACCGCTTCAGGGGAAAGAAATGCAGTAGCATAGTGGTCACTTATTTTACGGGAACAGTAAAGCTTACTTCTTCGGGGGGCAGGCACTGCTTGTCATCGCAGACCATGTATTCCAGGGTGCCTTTAACGGTCAGGGGTGTCTTGCCGGTGAGTTTGAGCTTTTGCTGGAAAATAACCTGCTTCTCAAAATAGCTGACTTCCATACCGAATACCTTTTCCAGTTTGGTAATGGGGGTAGGTTCCTGGGTGGGTCCCAGCAGGGCATAGCTTCCGGGAGTGAATTTGAAAGAGGTAGCCACGGGGCCTCCTTCCTTGACGTGCTGGGAGTAGACGTGCCAGCCGGGATCCAGGGTGGCTTTCAAATACACGACGGCTTCGGTAGGACTGGTTTTTTTGGCGGCATAACTCCACTTGACCGGTTTTAAAATTTGAGCCTGTAGCGAGCTACCCACCAGCAAAGCGATGCTGGCTAAAAATACTTTTTTCATAAGAAGGAAAACGTAAGAATCGTGAGAACGTATACGGTGCCTGTTAACCCTTAACAAAGCAAAGGAGCCGCCAATCGGCTGATGGGTCGGTAATCCAGAAAATGAACGCTGGAAGAGAAGTACCCTGACTTGATGGGTTCTTGACGAACCAGGTCCGTACTCAGATATTTTTTATTGCTATCGCATAAAATGGTCACCACGCGGGCCTGTGGACCCATTTGATTTTGCAGTTGAATGGCTCCAATTAAATTGGCTCCCGAAGATATGCCCACGGCAAGACCCAGCTCAGTGGCTAGTTTTTGAGCCATCAGAATCGAATCCCCATCGGAAGCCTGCACGATACTATCGAGTTCACTCAGGTTCACTAATTCGGGAATGTATTCGTCAAAGAGACCCTGGATGCGATGCGTACCGGTTTTGTAACCGACCGATAAGGTAGGCGATTCAGCGGGTTCCAGCGGGTGTACCCGGATCGCGGGGTTCCGTTTTTTCAAATATCGGCCCACGCCCATGACGGTTCCACCGGTACCCACTCCCGCTACAAAAGCATCGGGCGTAATGTCGATCGCTTGCAGTTGCAGCCAAATCTCCCGGCCCGTCGTTAAGTAATTCGCTTCGGCATTGAATTGATTGGCAAACTGACGTGGCAAAAACAGGCGGGGGTCGCTAGCGGCCATTTCTTCCGAACGCTGCTGAGCCCCTCTAAACCCACCCTGTTCTTTGGTAAATACTTCAATGTCAGCCCCCAAGCTACTGATGATGTCCATGCGTTCCTGACTCATACCGGCCGGCATCAGGATGGTGACTGGATGACCCAGAGCTCTGCCCACCGCGGCAAAAGAAATGCCGGTACTTCCGCTGGTGGCTTCAATGATGCGATCGCCCGCTTGAATTTTCCCTTCCCGGTAGGATTGATGCAACACGTGAAGAGCCATGCGGTCTTTGATGCTACCAGTCAGGTTATAATGCTCGCATTTGACGTAAATCGAACGCTCCTGGCCCTGATAGGAGTAAAAGATTTCCAGCATGGGCGTGTTCCCGACCAGATGCCAGAGGTGATTGAATTTCTCCCGAATGCGGGGAGCAATTACAATCGTTTCTATCGGTAAACTCATGATCTATTGCAAGTGGATGAAGTGTAGGGGTAATGCCCGCAGTTAGGTAATCTGGGAAGAGTTTAGGCGTGGACTCTTCCCAGAATGATCCGATACGAATTAATTCAACAATTGAGCAAGCTTCTTTTCCAGGTCGGCTCCCCGCAGGTTTTTAGCGACAATCTTACCGTCTTTGTCCAGTAGGAAATTCGTCGGTACAACTTTTACCACGTATTTGGCCGCCGCCTCATTTTGCCAGCCCTTTAAATCCGATACGTGATCCCAGGTCAGTTTATCCATGTCGATCGCCTTCATCCAAGCGGCTTTTTTCGAGTCGAGGGATACGCCCAGAATGGTAAATCCTTTATCACGGTATTTGTTATACGCTGCTACCACATTCGGATTTTCCTTCCGGCAGGGGCCGCACCAGCTAGCCCAAAAATCGACCAGTACGTATTTCCCCTTCAAAGAAGACAAAGCGATGCTTTTGCCCGAAGTATCGGCCATGGAAAATTCGGGAGCCATTTTGCCTAAACCGATTTTGGCCAGCTCGGTAGTCAGCGTTTTGATTTGTTTTCCGTAGTACGAATTCTGAACGGCTGGACTCATGCCCGCGTACAAACCCGGGAGTTTCTCCGCTTCGGGTTCCATGTTGTAATAGCTAATGGCTATAAACGGGCTAATCACTGAATTGGGATGCGTCTTGATAAAAGCCTGAGACACGCTATCTGCTCGTTTGAACTGGTTCTGCACTTCCTTGGACTGAAGTTTGGCCAGACTATCAGGAAGAGCCTGTTTAGGTCCTGACCGAAAGGAAGTGTACTTCTTTTCAATGGCCTGTAACTGCGTGAAAACGACGGAATCGAGTTCGTGGCGATGCTGTTTCCATTCCCGGGTTTCTTTGGATCCCTGGATGGTGGCTTTCGGAAGGGCATCTTTAGTAGCAGTCACTGTGGTAGGCACGCCCGGCATGATGAAAAAGGAAACGAATTGCTGACGGTTGGAAGCCAGTGAAAGGGAAGCCGTTCCTTCGTGGGCCAGCGTTCCTTTGAATGAAAACTTACCGTCTTTCGTAATAACCGAATCGCGGCCGGACTCTTCACCTTTCGGGTAATTGAGGTAAATCTTTTCGTTCGTCAAACCCTTGATTTCACCCTTGATGAGGTAGGTTGAAGCGGGTGCTTTTTGAGCAAAGGCGGCGGAGATGCTTAGTAACATCAAGCCAGCCAGCGTGGTCGCTTTTTTCATACTATACATTGGTTAGTAGTTGATTAATAACCTGGGTTTTGTGTAAGTACCGGATTCGCCTCAATCTGAGTGGATGGAATGGGCATCAGTACGCCCGTGGCTTTCCAGCCGGATTTGATCGGGGCCAGTACGGCATCGGCCTGATTGGTACGTTTGAGGTCAAACCAGCGGTGACCATACTCCCCGAAAAATTCGACTTTACGTTCCTGTAAAATCGCGTTAATAAGGCTGCTTTGCGTACTGGCTGTACTATTCGCTAAACCAGCCCGCGTACGAACCACATTCAGATCCGCTACGGCTTCGGTTAGCTGATTCTGATTGGCCCGAGCTTCAGCTCGGATTAGATACAGCTCCGCCAGACGCAGGAACACGATGTATTCATTCCCAGCAGTGGCGGTCTGTAATTTGTATTTATTGATACGCTGGTAGGTCGTATTAGCAATCACTAGCGAATCAGACCAGTTGGTACGGCGTTTATCGCCGGCTTCAAACGATTGAACAAAATTCGATTTCAACACATAAACGGGTGGCGTGGTGGGGAGTGAGTTCCGGTAATTGCCGCCCAAAACCGTGAATCCCAGTAGCGTACCAACCTGAAAAATCGTTTCGTTACTGGTATTAATGAAGGTTTGGGAGGGATCTACCAATGCATACGTGCCCGAAGCAATCACTTCAGAGGCCTCGGCGGAAGCGTTCGCGTAATCTTTGGTGTACAGATACGCCCGGGCAAGTAGGGCCGAAGCGGCGTGTTTGTTCACCCGGGTACGCAGCGTACCTACATACGCTGCGGGCAGGCTGGCTTTAGCCTCTTTCAAATCGGTGACGATCTGAGCCCATACCTGAGCGGAGGGCGTACGAGTGAGAGAAGCGTTAATGAATTCGTCGGAAGAGGTCGTTAGGGGAACATCTCCGAAATAATTAACGAGTGTAAAGAACCCATACGCCCGCCAGAATTTAGCTTCACCCGTTAACTGATCCTTACTCGCCTGGGTCATGCCTTTTGAGTTGGCAATGTTTACGATGGCCTGATTAGCCTGCCGAATCAGGCTGTAGGAGTTATACCACAAACCATTGGCAACCGACGAATTCAGAGCATCTACCGTATTGGTTTCAAATTGTTCCAGAGTAGCATTTGAAGGGGTATACTCTAGTTCATCACTCAAGAGGCCCGCGTAGCCTGTCCAGTTCATGGTAATGTTATCACTAAGGGGAGAACTATTACGAACGGTGGAGTACATGTTTAAAACTACCGCTGTTGCGGAGGCATCACTGGCAAAGGCATCTTCCGTACCAATACTGGTAGCGGGGTAATCAATGGTGACAAACTTTTCGCAGGAACTAAGTCCCAATCCTGCCAGGGCGAGAATGAAGGCGATTCGATGGAGAGATTTCATAAGAGTATTCCTGCGTTAGAATGAAACATTAAGACCAGCGACGAAGGTGCGTAGTTGAGGCATGGCGATATATTGACCCGTACCTAAACCCGTACCGGTTCCACCTACGGTGCTTTCAGGATCGTAGGTGTACTTCTGCTTAGCCCAGGTGAACAGGTTTTGTCCTTGCACGTAAATCGAAACTTTTGAAAGATGCATGGGCTGAATCCAGGCGATAGGCAGGTTATAAGCGAGGCTGATCGTCTTTAGTTTCAGAAAGGAAGTATCCCCCCAGCGGGCCGTAGATGAGTTATAATAACTGATGGCACTGGTCGAAAGTGTCGTGGCTGCGGGATACGTCGCATTCGGATTACTTTCCGTCCACCGATCCAGGGCAGCGGTATTGGTATTTTGGAGCGTAGATCCGAAAGGTAAACTCAACGTGTTATTTACCATCCCCATGCGGTGGTTAAATCGCAGAAAAACGTCTAGCTGGAAATTCTTGTAAGACAGGGAGTTATTGATGCCACCAAAATAGGGTGTGCCAATGGGAGCCATCAGGCGGTCATTATTAAAATCAATAATGCCATCGCCATCAAGATCCTGAATCATAGGAGCTCCCGTAGCGTCTAAACCTGCGTATTGAAACAGACGGGTTGCATTAATGGGCTGGCCTACGGTGTAGGAGCTGGAATTAAACAGTTTGGTTGGGTCACCAATGGAAAGGAGTTTATTCCGCAGAAAGGTGAGGTTAAGGTTAGTCGACCAACGCATGGCTGCCGTTTGTACATTGATCGTGTTCAGCTCAAACTCGAAACCGTCGTTTTGAATGACTGCATCCAGGTTGCTGTAGTACGAGTTCACACCCGACTGCGTAGGCATATTCGTGCTGGCTAACTGGTCGCCGGAGCGATTGCGGAAGTAATCCGCTTTCAGCAGGATTCGATCTTTGAGAAAACCTAATTCGATCGCTGCTTCCAGTTTTTTCATGGTTTCCCAGTGCAGATTCGGATTGGCTATATTGTAGTTGACCATGGTAGCGGTACCCATATAGGTACTACCGCTTCCCGTAACGGAGAACGTGGGGAGGTACAAGTAATTCGGGATCTGGTCATTACCCGTTAAGCCATAGCTACCCCGCAGTTTCAGGAAACTTACCCAGGGTAAGGTTTTCATGAAATCTTCCGACGTAACGAGCCAGGCCGCTCCCAACGCTCCGAAATTACCAAAGCGGTTATTTGGTCCGAATCGGGAAGAACCGTCGCGGCGGAAGGTTGCGTCAAGGATATACTTGTTGTCCCAGCTGTAATTAATTCGGCCAAAAGCCGCTGTGTACTTGTAGAGCGAATAGCTAGAACTACCGGTAACGGTACCTGCTCCACCCAGCGATTTGATTAAGGCCTCATTACTGTAATTGGTACCGCTGAAGGTTTGTCCGTTCGAATTGGATTGTTGGAGGGTTCCTCCGATCAGCACATTGAAACGATTTTTACCAAAACTTTTTACGTAATCAACCTGGGGCTCAACGATATAGGTTTCGACCGAACTGTTCGCAAAGTTGGCCGTGTTCAAGGGGTTCGACGAAGGGTTTTTCGAACGGGCCGGATTGGCCTGAATCTGATTGATACCCGTGAGTGTATACCCCGTATTAACTCGTACGTCTAAACCGGGCAAGATTGAATACTTTAACGTCAGGTTTGAAATAAAGTTGGTGCTCGTATTATCAAAATCCCGCATTAATAAGGCCTCGGGATTAGTGATTCCGCCAGTCCAATTTAAACTTCCATCAGAATTATAGAGGGGAAAGTTGGGAGCAATATTATAGACAGTCGTTAAATCGGTGCCAATCAGATTGGTCTGTAGTCGTGAATAAGAGGTACTGAATTCAATTTTAAATTTTTGATTGGCTGAAGAGTGACTTCCCGCAAAACGACCTGAAACCGTGGTAGCTCCCAAATCTCCAGGAAAAACGGTTCCTTCTTTTCGGTATAATCCGCTGAAGAGGAACGAATTGAAGGCATTACCGCCGGATACGGAAGCCGAGGCATTCAGAAACTGAGCGGTCCCGCCCATATAGCGGCGTTGCCAATCAGTATTTGCATTCTGGTCCCAAACCGTTAAATCCGGAGCATTGACGGTGTTGGGAGTAACGCCCGCTTTGGCAAAGGCATCCCGACGCATGCTGAGGTACTGTTCCGTATTCAGCATGGGAATGAAATTAGGTACTTTACCCGCTCCTTTGTTGATGTTTACATTGAATTGCGTTTTTCCAGACTTCCCTTTTTTAGTCGTAATCAGGATTACCCCGTTTGATCCACGAGAGCCATAAATTGCCGTAGCATCCGCATCTTTCAAAATGTCAATGCGTTCAATATCCTCGGGAGGAATCAAACTTAAAGGACTCTGCTCGCCATTGGCTCCGGAGAAACCATTGGAGTTAAGGTTATCCGCAGCGGGTTGCGATCCATTGAAAAGGGTAAAGGGAACGCCATCCACGACGTACAAAGGAATCGTTCCGGCCCCTAAGGAACCCTGGCCGCGAATTTGAATGCGAACGGCACTACCCGGTAAACCATTGTTCTGCGTAATCTGCATCCCTGAGATGCGACCCTGCAAAGCCACCAAAGGATTCGAAACGGGCTGAACGGCAATGTCTTTCGCCGTAATCGAGCTGACGGCTCCGGTATTAAAACGTTGCGTCGTGGTTCCGTACCCAATGACGACGACATCGTTCAGGGAAGCGTCTTTCGGTTTCAGATCGACTTTCAGGTACGACTGAGTTCCCACACCCACTTCACGGGTTTCATAGCCAACATAACTGAAAATCAGCGTGATGCCCGTATCGGGAGTCGTGATGCGGAATTCGCCCCGGTCATTCGTAACGGTGCCCTGAGTAGTGCCTTTCACCCGAACACTTACGCCAATCATTGGCTGCTCGGTATCGGCACTCAGTACCTGTCCGGAAATTTGCCGTTCCACCGTTGGGGCAGTCTCTGCCACCGTACTAACCGCCGGTTTGATGATAATGAGATTGGAATTCGGCTGCGTAGTAAAACTCAAACCCAGTGGGTGGAGTACTTTCGTTAATACTTGATGTAAAGGTTCCTGTACGCTGGATAAAGTAACCTTCTGGTCGAGTTGAACCTGACTGCTACTGTAGACGAATCGAACGTTCGCCTGCGTTTGCAGTTGTTGCAGCAGTTGTTTTAACGTAAGGTTCTGAGCCGAAATCGTTACCGATCGCTTCAAAACCCCCTGAGCGTAGTTATCATGAGCGAAAGCCATACTGGCCAGCAAGAGTACGAAGACGCACTGATAGACCGTAAACCGCATAATTTGATAGATAAAGACTTGGGGAGTAGACTTTTTTAGCATTAATTTGGTCAGGTTTTATTGTTCGAATAAGACAAAGGGGACCCTGATCCGCTCAAAAAGCGGAAGCTTGACAAGTGCCGGGGCCCTACCGGGTCAAGGGTGGTGGTGCACTCTTGACCCTTTTTTAATGAAAAAGTGGGGAGAAGATTAGTTCATGCAGTAGTTAGCTAAGGTATTGAAAGTGAAAACAAAGGGGTGTTAGTTACAGGATAAGCCCTTGAGCTCTACCTTCGAATCGGTAATCGCGTAGGTACCCCCAAACGTCTGGGTTAACACACCTAACGTATTCTCCAGGGATTGATCCGTCAGTTCAGCTGTGAACAGGCAGTTTTTCAAACGGGCCACATCATAGCTGATCTGTACATCAAACTTCTTTTCTATGCGAGCCAGCACTTCGGCCAGCGAGCTGTCATTAAAATCCATATTGTACTCGGTTCCCTGGCTATATTCCTGTTTTACGGGAGCGAATGCTGCAATATGCGTCGATTCAATTTTCTGCGTTTGCGGAGCGTAAATGGCCTTTTGACTAGGTGCCAGTGTAACCGTCTGGGCCGCTGTACTGACGGTTACTTTTCCCGTAAAGACAACGACTTCGGCCTGCTTATTCCGGCTTTTAATATTGAAACTGGTACCTAAGACTTTTGTGGTCATTTGGCCCGCATGAATAATAAAGGGGAATTCCGGGTTTTTAGCTACTTCAAATAAAGCCTCTCCGTGCAATCGAACTTCTCGAACGGCTCCATTAAACCGGGAAGGGTATTCGAGGCGACTGGAATCTTTCAACCAAACCAGACTTCCGTCGGGCAGAATGACCTTTTTGATCTGATGCAGGTCCGCATACGCGATTTGTGGGACAACCCGAGACCGATTCCATTGCCAGAACCCAAGACCCACGGCCAGCAGGAGTACAATCGAGGCGGCAATCTGAAACCGGGATCGCAATAGCCGTCGAACGGGTTTTTGCGGTTGAATTCGGTTAGTCAGGGAACGCCGCATCCGGTTTTTAATCACCTCCTGTTGAGCGGGCGGAATCTGATCAAACGAATGATCCGACAACGATTCTAACCATCGTTCGACAAGGGCGTATTCTTCCGGATTACATTTTCCGAGCTGATACTTGGTTAACAATTCATCAAATCTGGACTCGTTCATAAAAGTCAAAGGTTGGATACAATAGATTCTATGGTTTTGTGAGGTATTGTCGAAAGCATATTTTACAATGCCTGTTTACTGTAATATCGCTTGGGGGAGCTTTTACGCACAGTCCAAATGAAATTTTTTTGAAAAAAATTAGCAAGGGGGAAATTCAGGCCCTGAAGAAGAGAGAAAAAACCTTACAGAACCGCTGAAAAAAGGTAAGTGAAAGCCCAGAAAACCAGTACATCGCCCAATTGAAGCTTCAGGTGAGCGACCGCTCGGGAAAGGTAGTTTTCTACCGTTCGTTGGGAAATTTGGAGCTGGCTGGCAATTTCCAGGCTGCTGAGTTGCTGCTTACGGCTCAGCCAGAATACTTCCTGGCATTTGTTGGGAAGCTCCGCGATAGCGGCTTCAATGCGTTGTTGCAAATCATCAACGGCCCAGCGTTCGTCCGTGGAATTGTCCATTTGCCCTCGGATGAAGTGAGCAAAATGCTCGGCAAAGACCGATTTGACTTTCTCGGAACGAAAATAAGAAACGAGCTGTCGCTTGAGAATACTAAACAGATACAGCGATAGCGAATCAGTAATGACAATGGATTGCCGGTTTTCCCACAAAACAATAAAGACTTCCTGTACTAACTCTTCCGTATCCTCCTGCGAGCGGATGCGGTTGTATACGTAGGCGTACAGTTTACTCCAGTACCGATCATACAGGGATGCAAACGCACTTTCATCTCCGTTTTGAAGACGTATAAGTAGTTCATGATCAGTATGGCTTCGCTCGTTGTATATGGTGTTGCGGCGTTTTTAATCTATAAATATAGGCTGACACCGCTAATTTCTGCAAATTCTTTGGAGGAATGCTGATTGTTCCATAGGTTCTGTGGAAGCTTCAGCCGTAACGTATAATTCCTTTTGATGATTAGTCGGAACGCTTTCGACGACCAGGGAAAGGCACTTGGACGGGAAAGGCTGTGAGGACAACAACCCAGAAAAGCTATTGATTGGAAATAACTTTTCTGGGTTGCTAACTACATGATTAACTGTTGATTGGATACGTATTGATTACTGAAGGGTCCGCAGGCGGGCAATGTCTTCATCAGTTCGGTTGCCGTGAATTTCAATCTGAGCCAAAGCCCTTTCGATGTCCGCGTATTCGGCATCCGTCAAGACGACTGCGGCAGCTCCGAAATTTTCTTCCATCCGATGCATCTTTCGCGAGCCCGGAATGGGGACAATAAAGGGCTTTTTATGGAGCATCCAGGCCAGGGAAATCTGGGCGGGCGTGGCCTGTTTATCCGCCGCCACCTGATGTAGCAGATCCAGCAATGGTTGATTCGCCACGATATTATCCTTGTCGAAACGCGTAATGACCCGACGGGCATCCATGCCGGTATATTCGGCTTCGGGTTTGACTTGGCCGGACAAAAATCCGTTGGCCAGGGGGGAGAAGGGGACGAAACCAATGCCCAATGCTTCGCAGACGGGAATAACATCCGGTTCAAACTTCCGCTCCATCATCGAGTACTCACTCTGAATAGCGGTTAGTGGCGTGATAGCGTGGGCCCGCCGGATTTCTTCGACTGTAGCCTGCGACTGACCCCAACCCAGTATTTTTCCTTCCTGGATGAATTCGCCCATACAGTACGCAATGTCTTCCACCGGAATATCTTTATTGACGCGGTGCTGGTAGTACAATTCGACGTGATCCGTACCCAATCGCTTGAGGGAAGCTTCCAGACGGTTGCGTAACGCCTGCATCAAACGTTCCCGGGAATGGCCTTCCCAGTCTTTCTGCAGTAAAAACTTGGTTGCGATTGCCACCTGATTACGCAGGGGTTGCAAGGCTTCACCAACCAGTCGCTCATTGGCTCCCATGGCGTAAATTTCAGCGGTATCGAAGAACGTACAGCCCAGTTCAAAGGCCCGGCGAATCAGCTGGATCGCTTCTTGCGGGGCCGGGGCTGAACCATAGCCCATGCTCAAGCCCATACAGCCATAGCCAATGGCGGATACTTCCAATCGGTTTAGTGTTCTCTTTTTCATGGTTTTCGTTGACTTATCGTTCAATAGCAAGGGCTCGTAGGTAGGCTTCCCTGCTACTAGTTTGATAAGACAAAGTTCCGGTTCTTACGGACACAAAGAATAAAGAGAATCAAACCGAAAGGTATGATTTTCAAACTTTACGCGTCCGAAGGAGATTAGGCGTAAAACCTGTGATTCGTTTAAAGTAATTATGGAAATACGTAGGGTACTCAAACCCGAGGCTGTACGCAATGTCCGCGACACTCCAGTCCGTATGTTGTAAAAGGGCTTTAGCTTCCGCCGTGATCCGGTCCGCCAAGTGTACGGAAGTAGGCTTTCCGGTGCTTTCCTTAACGGAGCGATTGAGGTAGTTGACGTGTACCGAGAGGGCCTCGGCAAAATCCTGAGGCGTTCGGAAACGAAGCGGACTAACGGGACTTTCAATGGGGAACTGCCTTTCCAGCAGATCCAGAAAAAGCTGGGTCAGCCGCGTAGCTCCGTTCTTAGATGTAAGCGTGGGCAGGGGCGGCTGAATACGCAAAGCTTCCCGTAAAATCAGCTCCAAACAGGTTTTCAACAAGTCTTCCTTGTAGTCGTAATCGCTGGTATAAACGGATCGCATTTTTTGAAATAGACCGCTCATGAATTCCGTCTGCTCAGGACTAAGCGAAAGAACGGGCGAACCATCGAACCGAAACAAGGGTGAGTGCTGGAGCAATTCCGTACGTTCCCGACCCGCCAGAAAAGTTTCCGTAAAGACGCAGGCGAATCCCTTTCGTTCCGTGCGGTGTTCTACCGCATGAGGCACCCGGGGGTTGAGCAGAATGAGGTTACTGCCGCTCAGATCGATCTTTTGTCCGCCGTAATTCAGCGTCATTTCCCCGCTGATTAAAACGATTTTATAAAAATCCCGCCGACCATGGGGTTGGGCAGGGTTGGCCACTCCGGCTATTGGGTAGACTTTAAAACCTTTGAAGTCTGTCGTAGTCGGGGTGGGTGAGGTCGAGGAAATGTTCATCCGGCAAAGGTAATAAAATCAAACCTTACTGTTCGCTTCGCTGTGAATCAATAGAGTGCGGTTTGAATCTTCTATTACAGCTTTTGTGTACCTGTTCTCCTCACAAAAGCTGTATCAAACACCGGCAGGTAGAGAGAGCGAGTAATGCCCCTACTGAAAAAGGGCACTCCCTATCGTACGCATTTCATAATCCTGAAAAGCAGGAGCGATGGTGTTACCATCCGTGGGTGCGGTTGCGACTAAGAGTTTGATTTTGCCAGCAAGTGTTTACAAGTCTGATACTATTCTTCAACCTTTTAACCTGTTTAACTGATGGCTAAAACAACCAAGCCTTTCCCGGGCGAACCGCCGACTGCCGGCGGCCCGGAAGGTCCGCAACGGACGCAGGTAGTCGTGATTGTCCGGCCCGGTTTCTCGCCGGAGCAGGGAGCCACCCTATTGGCGAATGCCCCGGCAGCAGAATCCGTATCGTTCCGGCCTTTGTTCAATGATACCCCCGCAAGGCTATCCACCTTGGAAACCTCCGCGGAACCCGCTCCTGATTTAAGCGTATACTACGTTACGGAAGTGCCCGCTGAGCAGGCAGACCCTCTGATTCAGTCCTTATTGCAACGGGAAGAAGTTGAGGGAGCTTACGTACAGCCGCAGGCTACGTTGCCCTTCATTGAAACGGCGGTACGGTCCGCCGCTCCGGATCCTTCCGTACCGGTTACCCCTAGTTTTGTCGATCGACAGGGCTATTTGGAGGCATCGCCCCAGGGCGTTGATGCAGTGTTTGCCTGGACGTATCCGGGTGGACGGGGAGCGAATGTGCAGGTGATCGACATTGAAGGGGGCTGGAATTTTACGCACGAAGATCTGGCTCAGAACTCGGGCGGATTACTCAGCGGCGTACAGCGAGCCGATTGGCAAAACCACGGAACAGCCGTACTGGGTGTAATCGGTGGAGATACCAATACGATTGGGGTAACGGGCATTAGCCCGGATGCTAACCTGCGGGCTATTTCGGTGTACCGGGATGCGGCCATGACCTATAACCTACCCCAGGTGATCCAGCTGGCAGCCGATAGCCTCCGGCCGGGAGACATCATCCTGATTGAACAGCAGTATTCGCACCCAACCCTGGGCCTTACGACCGTGGAATGGTGGCCTGCCGATTTTGACGCCATTCGCTATGCCGTCAGTCGGGGTGTCATTGTGGTCGAAGCTGCCGGCAATGGCAACAACAACCTCGATGCGGCGGGCTACAATACGGCTTTGACGGGTTTTCCGGCGACCTGGCGGAATCCGTTTAACCGGGCCAACCGGGACTCAGGGGCCGTGGTAGTAGGAGCAGGAAATCCGCCCCCCGGTACGCACGGACGTAACGCCGAGACAGGTAGTGGAGAAGTATACACCGACCGGGCTCGCTGCAATTTTTCCAACTTTGGTTCCATGATCGACGTGCAGGGCTGGGGTTGGGAAGTGACGACCACGGGTTACGGCGATTTACAGGGTGGACCTGAAAACGAGCATTATACGGATACGTTCAACGGGACGTCGAGTGCTTCACCGATTGTCGTCGGAACGCTGGCCTGTTTGCAGGGCATTCTTCGGGCCTACGGACGCATTCCGCTGACGCCCGCCCGGGCCCGGGAAGTACTCCGCACGACGGGTTCGGCCCAGCAGGCCGCAACCGGACGTCCCCTGACGCAGCGAATCGGCAATCGTCCCAACTTACGCCAGTTGATTCCGCTCGTCTTACAAACCAATACCTGGTCGGGCGTGCAGTTTACGGGCAGTTTGGGGGCCAATGCTACAGGCCGCTGGTATACGTTCAATTGGCCCGCTCACTGGCACGTCGTATGGACGGCCGTTCCCACGACGCCAGTACCCGGTGCTCCGCAGCTTAAAATCAAAACACAGGTAGAGCGGGCTTCGGATGGCTTCATTACCTATTGGCTCAATGTAACCAATCTCAGTAACCGGCCCCTGAATTTCGAAGGAAGGTTTACGGTACTGGGCTGGTAGTATCAACCTGCGGAAACCAATCGTACCGGAGAGCCCGGATACTTACTTTTCTTAACCTTTTTTCAAACCTTCACGATCATGAGAGTTGGTGTTCAATTTACGGGTACGGTAGCGGCCAATGCCTCCGCCCAGTGGTATACGTTTAACTGGCCGGCTAGCTGGCACGTCATCTGGCATGTGGTACCCACGTCACCACGGACCGGAGCTCCCCAGGTGGAATGGGAAACTCGCGTAGAACGGGCTAACGCCACGTACGTAACCTATTGGGTATTAATTAAAAATCTGACCAACGTACCCGTCAATATCGAGGCCCGGTACGCGGTTTTGAACTAGCATCGCCATGAAAATAACCATTGAAGTAGATCACAAAACCGATGCCACCCCAGCCTTCGTAACGTCGGATTCAATTCCCGGTTACGCCGGCGGAGAGCCCCAGGGAACAGATCCCGCGAGTAGTAATACCGGTACGACTATGGGAACGGCCTCGGGCGACCAGCCGGCCGGGGAACCTCCCGTGTGGCTATTGGAGGCCATTGAAAACGCTCCCAGCCCGTCAACTACGGTGGCGCCGATGGGGACCTCTGGCGGTACGGCCCGACTCGAGTAGCTCAGCATTTTTACGGTTCGTAAAATTTCGTCTAGAACCGTAGATTTGATCTATTGGGCAGGAATGGATTTCATCCGTTCCTGCCTTTGTCGTTTAATAAAACATATCCTGAGACTTGGCCTCTGGAAAGTTTTCCGGAGTAATTGGTTCTTGTATATTCCATTCGATTCCTCAGGAAATGTTATATAACTGATGAAAACTTACCATCCAGTTATGAACGAATCCTTAGCCGTTACTTCCCCAATACCAGCTCTAGTTTTTTTACCAGATTTTCGGGTTGTTCCCGCATGGAGTAATGACCGCCTTCGAAGGGGTAAATCTTCCAGTTTCTGGCCCTGGCCCGGCTTAGTCCCATGGCGTCCGTATGGCTATCACTTTTACCATTTTTCGTCATGACAATAAAAGCAGTTGGAATGTTTCCAACCCGTGGATTGCTAATTCTTAGCGGCTCCGTATAGGTTTTGATGGGCTGCGGTACGTCCATGGGCGGCGTGGGTTTGGTAGGACCGAACGGATAGGTCATCACGCTGTCTTTAATGTGCGGTACCATCAGGGCGTCCCAGATCGGACCACACACATCCTTGGCACTTTCCCCATCATTGGGTACCATTGCGTCCAGGTATACGAGTTGACGGATGCGGTCGGGTACCTGCTCCGCCACGCCCGCTATGACCATACCGCCGTAACTATGTCCGACGAGAATTACGTTGTGCAGGTCTTCAAACCGGATCACATTGACAATATCCGAGATGTACGTACTGAGGTTGACGTTGGCATTGGACAAATGCACGCGTTCACCCAAACCCGTAAGCGTTGGTCGGTAAACTTTATCCCCTTTGGCTGCTAGTAAGGCATCCACTTGGGCGTAATCCCATCCACCCGACCAGGCCCCGTGCACGAGCAGAAAGGTTCGTGGCGTACGCGATTGGGCCAGACTGACGGTGGATATTAGAAACGCGAGTAGGAAAAACAGATTTTTCATGAATGAGCTTGTTCGTTAGTATGAATGCGACAAAACTAGCTATATTCACTTTCGAAAAGATAGCTGTTACCTATGGGTAAGTAGTTACCTGAGAGTAAGTACGTATGAACCATTACCAAACATGAAAAGCACCGAACCCGCTTGCCAGTATGAATTGAAAGTAGCCAAAGATGCCATGGAAGTGATTCAGGGCAAATGGCGGATTCCCATTATCATCTCCCTGACGTATGGCAACAAACGCTTCGGTGAAATCCAGCGGGATATTCCGGAGATCTCGCCCAAAATGCTTTCGCAGGAACTAAAGGCACTGGAAGAAAATCAGCTCATTACCCGTACGCTGTACGACAGTATGCCCATCACGGTAGAATACGCCCTGACGCCTCTGGGCCTGTCGATGAAAGACCTGTTGGTCGAATTACGCAACTGGGGGAAGCATTTCAGAAAAGAGATAGTGGGAAAATAAGAAGCGTTACCTTCACTTCTATACTAAATCGTCTATACCAATCCTTGGAGTCAGGGGCGGGTTTAATAGCTGAAAACAGGAGCGACACTGAAATGGCTGCAAAGGCCTAAATTAGCCGCTCGGCGGGTAAAACGATAGAAGCCTTCCTATTGACTTTCCTCTTTCGCAGGGCCTGTCTAAACCGTAGTTAATCGGGCTAAACCTGAGTAAGGTTGAACAAAGACATGAGGTAATGTTATCTCTTCCTTCTTTAATCTATCATTTTTAGCCTACCTTCGCGGCCTCATTCAAGTTCTTTACTTCTTATTCCACGGAAAAAGGTTCTGTCGAAAGACAGATTAATAGGGAATCGTGTGTAAATCACGAGCTGTCGTGCAACTGTAAGTTCTACGCAGTTTGCGGTTGACCGTTTCCGTTTTCAATTACTCAAACATTGGCAACGGAAAACTGAAAACTGTAAACGGCATACGTTTCAGACAAATGAGCCACTGTATCATTCGGTATGGGAAGGCGTCTGAAATAGAACAAGTCAGGAGACCTGCCTTTTTCTTAGCTGGTCATGCTTTCACGGTTTAGAGCGTTATCAAGGGGAGCTTTGCTTTGTTGTATGGGCACAACTGTGCCGATACGCGTATGCCCGTGCGTAAGCTTTCCTGATTTCTTCTCTACCCCCGAACCATTATTAGCTAGAACGCAAGCGAAGAACTTTTAACCTTTTAGTTAAAAGTTATGCTCCCCATTTCTACTTCACGATTAAGTAGCAAAGTCCTTTTTACCACCTGGGTACTACTCTGCGGCATCCTCCTAAAGGCATTTTCGCAACACAAAAACGGCTCGCTGGAAGGGCGAATTGAAACGGAAATTCAGGAACCCCTACCCGGCATTTCCATTCGTCTGGAGCCCACGGGTCTGGGAGTAATCACCCAGGCCGACGGCAGTTTTAAGTTGCAGGCAATTCCGGCGGGAGCGTATACCCTCACGCTGAGCGGTATCGGGTACGAAGTGCGTCAGGTTCAGGTACAGGTCAAAGCCGGCCAAACCCTGCCCCTGCATTATCAGCTTAACCAGAAAACCCACGAGCTTTCGGTGGTGACGGTAACCAGTCAGCGAACCCGCTCGTTTTCGGCGATTAACAAAATCGATGTTCCGCTGCGGGATCTGCCTTTATCTACCAGCTCAGTCAGTTCAAAAACCATCGAGCAACGCGGCATTGATGATTTGGGGGATGCCATGAAAAATACCACGGGCGTTCGTTCCAACAACACCTACGGCGGTTTTCAGCACTTCACCATTCGCGGGTTCAGCAATTTCGTGGTACTGATTGATGGCGTTCGGGATGAGCGACATAACATTTCCACAAGTGCTCCCAACACGAATTTAGCCAACGTCGAACGCATCGAAGTACTGAAAGGCCCGGCTTCCGTTCTGTTTGGGCACTCGGCTTTGGGTGGTATCATCAACATCGTACGGAAACAGCCTACGGCCGATTTCAGGGCTAATTTTTCCGCGACTTACGGGAGTTTCAATACCCGTCGGATGCGGGCTGGTGCGGGTGGTTCGATCAACCCGAAGCTTCGGTACCGGATGGATTTCGGGGTGTCGAATACCGACGGTTTCCGGCAGGCGGGTATCTCTACTAACAATGCCTACGTGGCCTTGGAATATACACCCACCCGCAAGGACTACTTTTATTTGTCGGTGGGAGCCAATAAAGATGTGTACCGCACGGATTCGGGTATTCCCGTTTTGGCGGGCGGCGTGCTGGTTCCCGGCATGGATCTAACGACGCGTTACAACGACCCCGCTGATTTTTTAAAGCATACGCGAACGGATGTTCAGTTTCGCTACGTGCGGCAGCTTATGGCCAACCTGAAACTTTCCAATCAGCTCTCGTATTCGGACGATAACATCGATTATTTTTCAACGGAAGAACTGACGCTCAATACCCGGCGGGATTCCATTACCCGCTCGTTTCCCTACTACTTCAATCACCTCACCAAGCCGTTACAAAATCAGCTGGAGCTGACCTACGATCTCAACATCGCCAAGGTTTCGCAGAAGATTTTGCTGGGGTATTCGCTTAGCGTACTAGACCGTAAAACGTATAACGGTGCTATTTTTGGTGCCGGCAAAGGAGCAACCATTCCCGTACAAAACCCGATTGAAAACCAGGGATATATCGATTACTACGATACCTACTACCGGGCTACGGATGAAACGGTACACGGAATTTACTTACAGGATTTCATCCGGTTTTCCGAAAAAATCAAGGCATTAGTTGGGTTGCGTTACGATGTATTCAAAGGCGAATATTACACCGATCAGGTGGACAAAGACCGCCAGGTAACCAACTACGGAGCGAAATCAACCATAGCCCGGAATGCCCTGACCTATCGGCTGGGCCTAGTCTATCAGCCCATTGAACCTTTATCCATCTATGCCTCGTACTCAACGTATTTCAAACCCTCCCGCCGGGTAGCTCCAAACGGGGAGACGTTCGATCCCGAAACGGGTTATCAGGCTGAAGTGGGCTCCCGACTGGAGCTGTCATCAAAATTTGCCGCTTCGGCTTCGGTCTACTACATGCGAAAAGACAATCAGGTGGAAAGTTTGCCCGGTGGCGTTTTCAAACGCGTAGGTTCGGCGGAATCAAAAGGCTTTGAAGTGGAGGCTCAGGGCAATCCCTTCGCGGGCCTTGATTTGACGGTGGGTTATACTTTTACCAAAGCCCAGTACTTACCCTACGCCAGTGCAGAGGTAAACCCCGTGGCGGGTAAAACGGCGGTGCTGGCTCCGAAGCATCTGGTAAATACCTGGCTAAACTACACGGTTCAGCGAAAAACCTTGAAAGGGCTGAATGCTGGGGTGGGCTTCAACTATCAAAGCGAAGCCTTCGCCAACTCGGCGAATACGTACGTTTTGCCGTCCTATCGAACCGTCGATGTGGCCCTGGGGTATCAGCTGAACCGCGTGGGCATTCGGGCGAATGTGAATAACCTGTTTAACGAACGCTATTTCACCAACGTGATCTTAACCCGGCAGTTTTATCCCGGAGCCACCCGTAATTACCTGCTGACGCTTAGTTACCAACTTTAACCTTTCAGCCGCGGACTTTTGGAGTCTGCGGCTTTGTATATCTTTCGTGAAAACAGTCACCAAAGCCATTCGGCTCGTTCATCGCTACCTGGGATTTGCCTTGAGTCTACTGTTTCTGGTCTGGTTTCTGTCGGGACTGATGATGATGTACGTGTCGTATCCGACGCTCAAATCACACCAGAAGCTGCAACAAACGCCTCCGATTGATTTGACAACCTGCCTGTTAACGCCGGCAGAAGCGATTACTAGAGCAGGAGTAACGGATTCCATCAAATCCATTCGCTTAGGTATGGTACTGAATCGGCCCGTATATCGGATCGTTACCCTACAAAACCGCCAGCTTAGTATCTACGCGGATAACCCGGCTATTTTGCCCTATGCCAGTGAAAGCTTTGCTCGTCAATTGGCTCAGCACTGGTCCCATGCGGGGGTACAGCAGGTTGAAAAATTAACAGAGATCGATCAGTGGATGGCGGCCCACCGCTCACAGGGCTACCTGCCCGAAGTATATCGAATGCAAATGGGCAACGAAGCGGGGACTTATGTGTATGTGTCTCCTTTTTCAAACGAAGTCGTTCAACAGGTTACGGCCCGGCAACGGTTGCTAGCCTGGCTGGGACCGATTCCGCACTGGATTTATCCGACGTTCCTCATCCGTAACCGACCCGTCTGGAGTCAGATAGTCATCTGGGTTTCCATAATCGGAACCCTGATGTGTCTGGCAGGATTGGCGATGGGCTTCATTCGCTACCAACGTAAACGGCCCGAATCGCTGGCGTTTAGTCCGTACAAGAAACGCTGGTTCCGCTGGCATCATTACACGGGTTTTATCTTTGGGCTTTTCGCGTTTACCTGGGTATTGAGCGGCTTGTTTTCCATGAGCCCTTTCAACTGGACACCCTCCGCCCGCCTTTCATCGCAAGCAACCGAACGCTGGATGGGTGGCCCGCTAAACCTGACCTTATTTAAAGTAAGTCCGGCGGCGGCTTATCAGAAGTTATCGCGGGAACTGGTACTCAAAGAGATACAATTAATTCAGTGGAACGGCAGACCTTACTACCTGGCTCTGCAGGACGATCATCACACGCGTGTACTGGCGGCGGATGAAGTCGAAGCCAATCCGTTTCAGACCTTTGAAACTCAGGCAATCGAAGAAGCAATTCGGAAACTGGAACCGAAGGTAGCGGTGCTGGAATCGAAAGTCCTGGACCGTTATGACGCGTACTATTACGCGAAGAACGGCGAAAAACGTTTGCCCGTATTACGAATCAAACTCGACACCCCCGAGCAAATCTGGTATTACGTGGATTTAAAAACGAGTCAGGTGGTATCTAAACACCAGACATTAACACGCGTCGAACGCTGGCTGTATCACGGGTTACACAGTCTGGACTTTAACTTTTTATTAAATCGAAGACCGCTTTGGGATATTACCCTGATCGTTTTATTACTCGGTGGAACGGCTACCAGCAGTACGGGTCTGGTACTAACCTGGCAGTGGCTGCAGCGAAAAAGAGTTACGAAACGAAAGCAAACAACCGTCCGGATGGGGGCTATCAAGCCCGTTTCCGAACGGTTGAAATGAAGGGTGACCGGAAAGAATAGTGAGTCACAGTACCCTGATTGAAAGAAGAGTAAGAAGACCGTTCAAGTCCTCTTACTCTTCTTTCAGTTTAAGGTTACGAAAAGAAATTCCTTGCATCCAGTCCTGTAAGGCCAGGTGCCCTTTGGTAGCTTTGCCAAAAGCCGGGAAGTGTTGGAAATTCGTGTTTTTAATTTTCTGTTTCCATTCTGGTGTGGTTAAATCTTGTTCGGCGGTTAAGACACCATTGAGGTAGAATTCGATTTTACCGTTTTTCTGCTTGATTTCGGATTGGTTCCACTCGCCCACGGGTTTGGTTACGGCTTCGTTTTTCTGGGGAGCAAATCCGTACAGACAACCCGCTCGTTTTTTCAGATCAGCGTTATAATCGTAATGCGAGGGTTCCAGCAGTTGGTACTCTGGCCCCGAAGCCCAGGCGGTGGGAATGTCCTTGCGTTCAACCACATTGATAAAGACGCCACTGTTGCCAGCCTTGGAGATTTTCCATTCAAACTTCAAATCAAAATTACTGTACGTTTGATCAGTGACCAGATCGCCGTGCTCCAAAGTTGATCCCGTACCGTTCGGAACACACTGTAATTCACCCTTGTCCACCCGCCACACGGAAGGTTTGTTTCCCTGGTTATAGAGATGCCAGCCTTGAAGCGTTTTGCCGTCGAACAACAGCTTCCAGCCCTCTTTTTTTTCCTGAGCAGAGAGTTGATTAACGGCTGGAACGTCCTCCGAAAACGCGGTAAGGATCAGTGAAGCGATACTGGCATAGGCCATCAGTGCTAAAAGTCGCATGTGAATAAAGGATTTATTCCGAATAAGATAATACGGCAATCTAGCAAAGAAATTTGGCTTGTACAGGGGGAATGATCGAATACGTAGACGGAAGGAGCGGGCTGAAAGACCACAAAAGAAGCTGTTTTGGAAAGCCCTTCGTCGGGACCAACTGCCTACGTGTACGACCAGTCCATATTATAGAGTAGACTCGAATACCTGCCATTGGGATGCTTAGCAATGATCTTGCTTTGTTCTTTTCCGAATGTACTATATTCAAAAAATGAACAACTCGGAGAGGTGCCCGTTGTAGTCCTTACATGGCTTGAATCGTTAGATCGCTGGTAATCGGTGGAGGTGATCCGTAGTTGAACGTATGAACTGAAGAAAGCGGTATAAAAGCACTATTTGTTGGTGATTACTACAATGAAAAAGTATGGTTTGTTGATCGGGTGTTTGGTCATGCAGGTATTAATGGCTGCGGCACAAGCCGTCGATACCACCTATATCCGACCTTTCTCGAAACCGAATACCCTTGAGGTCTACTCTGGTCTGTATAACATCAACTTTGATTTTTCGGATCGATATTTTCAGAAAAATGACTTTCAACTGCGGGTCAACCGGAGTGCGACGTTAGGGGCGGACCTGACCTATAAATGGCTGTACGTACAGTATGCC
The DNA here is from genome assembly GCF_002943425.1 of Siphonobacter curvatus. NCBI lineage: Bacteria > Pseudomonadati > Bacteroidota > Cytophagia > Cytophagales > Cytophagaceae > Siphonobacter > Siphonobacter curvatus. The sequence continues at coordinate 438,719 of NZ_PTRA01000002.1, read as the reverse complement.
TTCAACCTGCCCGGCACGATGTTGGATAATCAGGCCAAATTCAATTACCGACAACTGAAGGTCAGGCTAGGCAACCGCAAGTGGATTTTGCAGCCTTTCTATCAGTTTTACAATGGACTACTGATTCCCGAAAGAAAACACCGAGGGTTCGAAATTTTTCGCGGCATCACTTTTGAAAATGCGGGAGCAGAAGTAATGTATTACGTTCATTCCCGTCGGTTCTCTCCGAAGGCCGCCTATGCTTTTTCCGAACAGCAACGCCGTTCGTCGGGCTCGGCTTTTGTTACGGCTACGGGCTTATGGCACGCGATTCGGTGGCCTAGTCCCTCGCCGGATTTAATCGAAGATCCCGGAACGTTTACCTTATTATCCCGAAATCCAGCATGGGTATCACTCCTGCTGAAGGGCGGGTATGCCTACAACCTGGTCATCCAAAACTGGCTCATTGCTCCTTCGGCTTCGATTGGCTTTGGGGGCTTAAAAGAAACGCACGTAAAAGGAATGGCAATCAGGTCAGTCACTCAATTGCAGGGCAACCTCAATGCAGGTTATAACGGGAGTAACTGGTATACGTATCTAAGCGGTTCCTGGACTAATCTGAACACGGAGTTGCTCATTAAAGATATGCAACGCGTCAGCTGGACGCTTACCGCGACGGCGGGTTTTCGCTTCCGATCCAGTCGAAAGAAAATTCTGTCCATTCTGTAGCGTAGCTATTTGAGTACTGTCAAGTTCTGGTACTGTAAAACGGATTCTTGATTGAAGACATAGAAACCCACAAGCGAACACATCACCCGTACTATCAGGAATTAATCCACTCCTTAAACGCCTGTACCCGATCACGGCTTACGTACACCTCTTCTTCGTCGGCGGGAATCAGTTCCAGCTTGAGACGACCATTGAAGTGTGGGTGAATTTTCTGGATGCTGTCAATACAAACGAGACGATTACGACTGATGCGGTTGAACCGCCGGGCATCGACTTGTTCGGTGAGTTCTTCCAGCGTGGCATCGACCAGCAGTTTCTGTCCATCGAAGGTGATTAGAAAGCTTAGCTTCTGATCGCTTTTGAAGTAGGCAATGTCCTGGGCTTTGACGACCGTAAATCCGTTTCCTTTCCGGACCATAAACCGTTCCTTAGGGTCGGATTTAGGCGTTTCCGGGTTCTTCGACACAAACCGCTGGGAAAGGTATTCGTACTTTTTTAACGCCGCCCGCAGCTCCTCCGGATTAATGGGTTTCAGCAGATAGTCAATACTGTTTTGCTTGAACGCCTGAATGGCATACTGATCGTAAGCCGTGGTATAAATGATGGGAGCATCGATGGCTAATCGCTCGAAGAGGGCGAAACTTTCCTGATCTTCCAGCTGAATGTCCGAAAAAATCAGATCGGGTTCGGGATGCGTACTGAACCAGCTTACCGCCTTTTCAACCGAAGGCAATACGGCCATGACCTCTAGTGAAGGGTCAATTTGCTGAAGCAGAATACGGAGCTTTTCGGCCGAAAAAAACTCGTCTTCAATAATGACTACGTTCATAATGAATCGTTCAAAAGGGGTAAACCCACGCGAAACGTGTCCGCCGTTTCCTCGATGCGAATAGACTGCCCGGTGAAATAACGGTAGCGGGCTTCCAGGTTTTGCAGACCAATGCCACTACTGGGGACTTTTACCGTTTTCCGCCGTAAACTATTTTCTACCCATACGACCTGCTCTTCCGTATAAATGGACAGACTCAAGGGATGTTCCTCGGAAATGTAATTATGCTTCACCGCGTTTTCGACCAGCAGTTGAATAGACAGAGGTAAAACCTGAGCAGCAGGTGTTGCAATCCGCAGGTGCATCTGGATTTTATTGTAAAACCGCACGTTCAGCAGAAAGCAGTATGCTTCCACCACGGCCATCTCCGCCGATAAGGGGACCTGTTTCTCTTCGGTATGGTCCAGTACGTAACGGTACACCTGAGCCAGCTTGGAAATGTAACGGTCGGCCAGAGCGGGGTCCTGATACACGACACCACTGAGTACACTTAGACTATTGAAGAGGAAATGCGGATCGAGCTGCTTTTTCAACCCTTCGACACGGGCCACTAAATTTTCCTGCCGTAGTTTTTCCTGTTCCAAAAGCGATTGTTTCCACTGATTGAACAGAAAAGCTCCTTCATTAAAGGCAATGAATAAAAGGGCCAGCAGAAAAGAGACAAAGCCATTCTGAACGATTACACCCGCCGTAATGAGCACCGAAGAAACGAGACGGCTGTACAGCAAAATCCCGCAGATCAGGATCAGGGAGGAGAACAGGAAAATGCCCAGTACCTCATACACCAGATGTTGGGTCAGGCTTTTCTCCCAGGGGAAAAAATACAGCGTCAGGGCCTGAATGAACTTACTGCCTTCCCAGATGACGTAACTGGTCACGGTAGCTACCAGAATGGAAAGCAGGTGAGCGGTTGATCCCAGTTCCATCGGCACGTAAAAGGTGGGCACTACAATGCCGAAGCAGCAGGCTCCCAGTACAGCCGTTATCTTAACCCGAAACCGATACGAAAAACGTTCTTTCAACTTCTCGTGCAATTAAAATCGAAATCTACGCCAGGCCGGTGTTTCAACGCAAGTAAGATCTAAAGTTCCGATCGGGAGTAGGGGGTTTCAACGAAAAACGGACTCCGTTTCCAGAGCCCGTTTCGTATGCTATTACTTGTGATTCAAAAGCCAGTTGCGTGCGTTGACGAAGGCTTCCATCCAGGGCGATACCTCGTCGGTGCGGCCCGCCGGGTAGTAGGGCCACTGCCATTGCAGAGCCGAACGCTCGGCGTGGGGCATCATCACCAGGTGACGACCTGTTTGGTCGCTCATCATGGCCGTATGGAACGACGATCCGTTGGGGCTGGCCGGATACGTTTCGTAGGCGTACTTGGCCGCAATGTGGTACTCGCTCTCGGCGTAGGGCATTTCAAAACGTCCCTCCCCGTGGGAAATCCACACACCCAGTGTACTGCCCGCCAGCGACGAAAGCATTACGGAGTTGTTTTCCTGAATCGTTACCGTAGTAAACAAACTTTCGTGTTTGTGCGAATCATTATGCCGCATTTTGGGCTTCTCGGCGTGCTCGGGGTTAATCAGGCCCAGTTCAATGAAAAGCTGACAACCGTTACAAATGCCCACCGAAAGCGTATCCTCACGACCGAAGAATTGTTCGATGGCCTGCTTGGCTTTTTCATTATACAGGAAGGCACCCGCCCAGCCTTTGGCCGAACCGAGCACGTCCGAGTTAGAGAAGCCACCGACGGCACCCAGGAACTGGATGTCTTCGAGAGTTTCGCGACCCGAAATCAAATCCGTCATGTGTACGTCTTTAACATCGAATCCGGCCATGTACAGGGCGTTCGCCAGTTCCCGCTCGGAGTTACTGCCTTTTTCCCGCAGCACGGCGGCTTTGGGACGGAAGGCTCCGGCTTCGGGCTTCTGACCCGTAAAATGAGTCGGGAAGCTGTACTGGAGTACGTGGTTTTTGTAGTTTTCGTACCGCTCCTTGGCCAGCTTGGGACCGCTTTGTTTCTGATCCAGCAAGTAAGAAGTCTTGAACCAGACGTCCCGCAGGTGATCAATGTCCAGCGTATACGTAGCCTGCTGATCCTTGATCGTCAGCGTGGGCTGCGAGATTACTTCGCCTAGTTTATGGAAGGCAACGCCTTTTTCCTGCAGTATGGCTTCTACGGAAGCATCGGCCTGGAAGACAATACTGATGTTTTCGGCAAACAGCTTCGCTACGCTATCCTGCTCACCCAGGCTGCTCAGGTCGAGCGTGGCTCCGAGGTTGCGGTCGGCAAAGCAAAGTTCCAGCAGCGTCGTAATCAAACCACCGCTACCTACGTCGTGACCCGCCTGGATTTTTCCGGCTTTAATCAGTTCCTGGATGGTATTAAAGGCCGTTTTGAAGGCTTCGGCGTCGACCACATCGGGCGTTTCGTTACCGATGCGATTGAGTACCTGAGCCAGCGATGAACCGCCCAGCTTGTACTGATCGCCGGAAAGGTTGATGTAGTAAATAGATCCACCGTCCTTCTGTAATACGGGTTCCACAACACCGCGTACATTATCGCAGGGACCCGCCGCCGAGATAATGACCGTTCCGGGGGCAATAACGTCTTTGTCGGGATACTTTTGTTTCATCGACAAGGAATCCTTACCCGTAGGGATATTGATACCCAGGCTAATTGCAAAATCCGAACAGGCCTGCACGGCTTGATACAGACGAGCGTCTTCGCCGGGATTTTTGCTGGCCCACATCCAGTTGGCCGAAAGCGAGACGCTTTTCAATCCTTCTTCGAGCGGTGCCCAGACGAGATTCGAAAGCGATTCGGCAATGGCATTCCGACTACCCGCTGCCGGATCAATCAGAGCGGAAATCGGAGCGTGACCAATGGAAGTGGCAATCCCGTCTTTCCCCTGGAAATCCAGTGCCATGACACCCACGTTATTCAGGGGCAGGTGCAGTGGTCCGACGTTTTGTTGCTTGGCTACGCGGCCACCTACGCAACGGTCGACCTTGTTGGTCAGCCAGTCTTTACAAGCGACGGCTTCCAGTTGCAGTACCGCTTCCAAATACGTTTCCAGCTGGTTTACGTCATAGCTGACGGGCTGGTAGGTACGTTCCAGACGGGTATCGTTCATGACCGTCTTGGGAGCACTGCCAAACATATCGGCCAGTGCCAGATCCATGGGTTTGGAATCGGTCGTGTGGGAAGCAATCGTAAAGCGATGATCGGCCGTTACTTCGCCCACGGCGTACATAGGAGCCCGCTCGCGGTCAGCAATGCGTTGCAGTGTTTCCAGGTCTTCGGTACCAATGACCAGACCCATGCGTTCCTGCGATTCGTTGCCGATGATTTCCTTGGCCGAAAGGGTAGGGTCACCCACGGGCAGTTTATCCAGGTCGATTGATCCTCCGGTTTCTTCGATGAGTTCGGACAGACAGTTCAGGTGACCACCCGCACCGTGATCGTGAATCGATACGATGGGGTTCTGATCGCTTTCCACCAGGCCACGCACGGCGTTCGCCACGCGTTTCTGCATTTCGGGGTTCGAACGTTGTACGGCGTTAAGCTCAATACCCGAACCGAACTTACCCGTATCGGCCGAAGATACGGCCGCTCCACCCAATCCGATGCGGTAGTTATCCCCACCCATCACCACAATCTGGTCGCCCGGTTTGGGTTCGTGTTTTTTCGCCTGTTCGGCTTTGCCATAGCCGATACCACCGGCCTGCATAATGACTTTGTCGTAACCCAGCGTGCGGCCTTCTTCCTCGTGTTCGAAGGTTAAGACCGAACCCGTGATCAGCGGCTGACCGAATTTATTACCGAAATCCGTAGCTCCGTTGGACGCTTTGATCAGGATGTCCATCGGCGTTTGATACAACCACTTGCGTTCGGCCACGGCTTTTTCCCAGGGGCGATCCTGTTCCAGACGCGACAGGGCGGTCATGTACACCGCCGTACCCGCCAGCGGAATGGAACCTTGACCCCCGGCCAGACGGTCGCGGATTTCGCCACCCGAACCCGTTGCGGCTCCACTGAAGGGTTCCACCGTGGTAGGGAAGTTATGCGTCTCCGCTTTGATCGAAATCACCGAGTCGAACTCGCTGACCTGATAAAATTCGGGTACGTCGGGCCGCTTGGGAGCAAATTGCTGCACGCGGGGGCCTTTGAGGAAGGCCACGTTATCTTTATACGCAGAAACGATCCCGTTGGGGTTCGTTTCCGATGTTTTGCGAATCAGTTTGAACAGCGACGTCGGCTGAGCTTCACCGTCGATGACGAAGGTACCATTGAAGATTTTGTGACGGCAGTGCTCGGAGTTTACCTGCGAAAAGCCAAAAACTTCCGCATCAGTAAGCTTGCGACCGATTTTTTGGGACAAATCATTCAGGTACGCTACCTCATCTTCATTCAGCGAAAGGCCTTCCTGCTGGTTGTAGGCGGCAATATCGTCGAGTTCCAGAATGGGTTCAGGCGTAATATCAATCGTGAAAATAGCCTGATTCAGCTCCGTGTATTTTTGCGAAACCATCGGATCAAAGTCCGTGAAGTCCGCTTCTACCTGCGTAAATTCTTCAATTCGGCTGATGCCCTGAATATTCATATTCTGGGTAATCTCTACCGCGTTGGTACTCCAGGGGGTAATCATGGCCGCCCGGGGACCCGTAAACACCTGGCTCAGGGTGGTTTCAGCAAGGACGGGGGCATCGCCAAACAGCCAGCTTAACTTAGAAAGGTCCGAATCCGTAAGAGACTGCTGGGTTTCCACTGCATAAACAGTAACCCGATCCGCAGAAAAGAAATAAATCATGATGGGAGTCTTGTGATATAAGCTCGGTACTTACCCGCAAAGGTAGCGTGATATAAGCGTTTCTTCGTGAAAAAACATGAATAAGGCAACGGTTAATCCACTAATTCGGATCAATAGGGCTATTTAAGCCTTTGTTGACCCGCCAGAAAACGGGCAACCGCATGCCTTACCTGCTCACTATTCTTTAGAGAGGTAACTCCGTTTTATGATGGTCCGTTCCTTACCTAAGATCAAGAAATACGCGTTTCTCACCGGATAAAATAAGGTCAAAATCCTTTTTTGAAGCTTCAAGAGTTGAAACCTTCCGTTTTCCGCTACTACCTTAGACCAGCCTTTGGGCCTAACCTCATAAACCAACGATGAATCAACCTCGACTCCTTCCATTCCTACGTCGCTATTTCTCCGGGGTTTGTTGGCTGGGCTGGCTTCTCCTGACGGCCTGTACCAGTCAAAAATCAACCTTGTATACCCGTGAATTACAGCGATTAAAAGATGCCTCCAAACAAACCTTGTCCGCTCACGTGGATGAGTTCAACCAATATGCCAATCGTCCGGCGTCCGATGGCCCCTTTAACGCTGGTAACAATAAAGCGTTTTTACTGGAAAACGTGCCTTTGTTTCGTAGCTCCGCTGACAGTCTGACCAAGGTTTATAATTACCGCTGGTGGATGATTAGCAAACACCTGAAAGAATACGACGATCCCGAAGACCACAAAAAATACTGGGTGGTGACCGAGTTTTTCGGCGTGAAACCCTGGGCTTCCCTCAGCGGAGCCATTACCTGTCCCGCCGGGCATCAGTTTTATGACGTACGCTGGCTGCGGGATGATACCTTTCTCAAGTCCTACGCGGATTATTTCATGCGGGGCTCGGCTTCCCGGCTACCGCAGCGGGAGAACGGAAATTTCCTGACGTATCTGAGTCGACCGGAAAGCCACCATTTTTCGAGCTGGATGGTGAACGGCGTGGAGGCTTTTCAGAAAATTCATCCCGATCCGCAATGGCTACACGCGGTATTGCCCGCAATGGAAAAGCATCAGCAGGTCTGGGATTCCTTGTTTACGGTGCACAGGCCCCAAGCCAAAACGGCGGGCATGTACAAAATACTCGATCTGTACGATGGCATGGAATTCAGCCTTTCGGCCGTTCTGGGTCTGATTGAAAGTCAGGGGCCGTATAGCCTGTATACAAAAGACAACTGGCGGAAATACTACCTGGGTTGGGAAACGACCGGTAATGCCGCTCAATCGCAACAGGCCAAAGACTATCCTACGGCTTTCCGGAAAGGGTATCCGGACTATTATCTGGTCCGGCCTTCCGTGAATAGTTATGCTTACGGCAACCTCAAGTCGCTGGCTGATCTGTACCGATGGGATCAGGTCCGGTATACAAACAAGCATACGAAAGCAGAGAAGTATGCAGCCAAAGCTCAGGCCCTTCAACAAAAGGTACTGAATGTGCTCTGGAACACGCAGGATCAATTTTTCAATACGCTGAGTGCCGGAGACAATGCCTTTGGTGTCGGCGATTTTGAGGCCCGGGTACGGGAGTCGGTGGGATACACGCCCTGGTATTTTCAGTTGATACCAAAGCAGAACTACCAGACCTACGCGAAAGCCTGGGACCTGTTTGCTTCGCAGAAAGGCTTTTACAATGCGGCGGGTATGACGACGGCGGAACAGCAACATCCCTACTACAACGAACAGGCCTATGCCTGGAACGGCCGGGGCTGGCCTTTTGAAAATTCAGTCGTGTATAAAGGATACGCCAACTACCTGCGATCGTATCAGGGAAATAGTTCGGCCGCCCAGAAACAACTCTTGTACGACTACATCGAGAAGCTCGCCCGGATGCATGGTACGAAAGAACTGAACATTGGCGAATGGTACATTCCGAGTAACGGGAAGACGTTCGGCGGCGAGTCCGATTACTTCCACTCCACATTTCCGGATATTATCATCGAAGACCTGATTGGGTTTACCTCCTTTCATGAAGATCAGTTTTCCGTGTCTCCTTTGGTACCCGAGCAGCAGTGGGACTATTTCTACCTGGGTAATATCCGCTACCACGGGCACGATGTGGATATCATCTGGAAAAAAGACTGGGATTCAGCCACGCCGGGTAATCAAAGTAAGCTTTGCATCTGGGTGGATCAAAAACTCAAAGCGAGCCGGGATCAGCTCCACGGAGAAATCACGGTTCAATTACCGAAGTGAAAGCAGGACTTCATACGCGTTAATGAAACGAAAGGATGGATTAAAGCACCTGCTCGTGCTCGGGGCAATCCAGCCGTAACAGCCCGGCTTCCAGCGGAATTTGTAGTAAACCGCAATAATGAATCTGCCCATCAAACCGGTAGTGACGGCAGGTTTTGCACATACGCTGAACCTGGATTAAGCCGCGTTGCGTAAGCTCAAAGATGAGCTTGAATAGACTTTCGTACAGGATCGTTTTCTGTTCCTGCCCGAATGACTGCACTAATCCGTGCAGAACGTCGGCAAACGAACTGGTCTGATCGACCATTTGCTTTCCGGCGGGCGTCAGTTCTAGATGGTGACTTCGACTGTCCAGAGGGTCCGTAATGCGATCGACCAGAGCCTTCTGAACCAATACTTTTACGGCATCGCTAATGGTGGGCTTGGTCAGGTTAAATTCCTTCGCCAGATACCCAACTTTGCATTGCGTAGGTTCGTGGAAAGCCAGGAAAAGCAGTACTTGAATCTGAATAGGACTGAGTCCGGTATCCCGACTTTGTTGCCAGAGCAACACCCGAAATACTTCCCCCACCCGTTCCAGCCCCGCTACAATCTTGGCGTCTACGGAGCTGTTTTGTTGTTCTAAATTGAATATGGAATCCGTCATTCAAAAATCGCAGGTTTCGCAATACAGCTCATAACCCTGATACGCAGGGGCGAACCTTCCTCCGGCACTGGCCAGCTGGGATACCGCAATTTGCTCACCCGAAGAAAGAAGGGCAAGCGCACCATCTCCCGGATCGCTAAGCTTTACAAAAAGTGCATCAAGCGTAATCAGTTCGTGAAGGTCGCTAAAATACTGGACTTTCACGTACTGACGCTGTTGAATGAGGTCCTCCAAGTAGGACGCGAAGGGAAGGCAGGTAGTTTCCATCGTATGCTAATAAGGGATGAGTTGATGCCTTTTTTGGGTGGTACGGGATGGGTTCGCAATGCCCCATCCCATATCCGCTATTACTTCTTTGTTACTGTATACGGCAGGGTTAACTTCTCCGACAACACGCCATACACCGCGTACACGCCCAGCAGGGGTTTATCTTCTGCTTCATGATGCGATGCGGTATCGCCGTGGACCGGGTGATACATTTGCAGATAACACGTTACCGCATCAAAACGGAAATCCGTACGGTTATGAATGCGGTACGCCGGGATAGCCACTCGAATCGTGGGTCCGGAAGTGACTACGTTGTAACCCGGTGAATCAAAATAAATGGGTACGCCTGGGGCCGTTTTGGGCAGTACTACTGTCTTGTCATCCTTGCGAAAGGCTTTCACGCTCAGTCCGCCGGGTACGCGTTTATCTTCCTGTAATACCACCCAGTGCGGGTGCCAAACGAGGCCGTCGTTATCAAAATTACCGTCGTTGTTTTCGTCCCACAGTGGCGTATCATCCATGTCGGGGTGAGACGTCAGGGCCAGTGCTACGATACCTTCGATGGGCGAAAAGCCGACGTCCTGTGGCTGAAGCGTAGTCGGAAATACGTAGGCAAGCACGGGGGCATTGGCCATACTGCCCGATGGTTTGGGCACGGTACGTCCGGCCTGCCCGCTTACTTTCATCGACATAACCACCAGATCCAGATCTGATTGATAGACGGCCTGCGTCGAAGTAACTTTAAAATCGGCGTTGTTGTACGCGGCTCCGGGCTGCGTAGTCTGGGCCAGAGCAAGTCCCGAAGAAACAACAAGCGTAGTGAATGTAAGGACAAGGGAACGATTCATGATTGGTCGTGTCAAAAGGATGATAGAATCAATGGGGACTATTAATGGCAACCCTGCATTTCAATGATGTGAAAACCCTGGTTGGTGATGCTGGTCTGTACTTCTTCCGTGGCCTGTTCGATGTGACAGAACTGACATTCTTTCGCGGTTAGAGGTTGCCCGCCCTGGCCTTTGGTTGCCAGGTAGGTTTGTCCGTACTGGTGGATAGTATCCGTACAGGTTACGTTGGAGGGCACCAGAATGTCGAAGTGCATCAGCGTACCATCGGTACGGGTGACGTAGGTATCAAAAACAGAAACTTGCATGGCTTTGAAAGGAATAAAGTGATTAAAATTCGTTGGTGTGTACGTAAGGATAGCTCCAAAGTACGGCGGTCAAGGTGACGGCTTTGAACCAGGCCGCGTGCATACCGGCTACAGTTTCGGCATTGTGTCCCTTGGCCGCCAGAAAATCCTTGATGGTCAAGGTTAGGGGCACGATAAAGGCCAGGATGTACCGCAGGTGAATAATCGGCTCAGCCCTAGCATCATCGGTGAGGTTCTTCTTGGTCGTATGATGACGCAGGGCAATTTCCTGCTGATAGGCCAGCCAGGCAGTGTCGTAGGGACGCGTGCAGGTGTCAATGATCCACTGACCAAACCGCTTCCGTACCGCCGACAGGTAATGGCCGTCGGGCTGGCCCTGTAAACTGAAGTAGTGCAGGAGGTGCGGGTGGCTGCCCACATACCCGTACCAGACGTCCAGTATTGCTTCTGTCTGATCGCCCAGCACTTCACCCGCCAGGTGCAGAAAACGCTCGTCTTCCGGGCTAAACAAAACCGTTTGTTTGAGTAAATCTAGTTCCTCCAGTGAAAGGGGAGTGGTTTGGGATACGTTGCCGTATGCGTATCCAGGAATGGCATGTGATTCGCTCATGTTGCTTGGTAAAAGGTTCGTGACAAATGTAGTTAGGAATCCTAACTATTATCTTTTTGATGATTTTTCTTTTATCAATGGACCTATTAATAAAATCTATCGTGACTACTGAAGTATTTCTGGTACGTTCTCATTCATAGGATCCCGCTTGTGTACAGAAGATATAGATTCAGTTTAGGAGCAAGCAAACGAGGGCATCAGTTAGGTTATGTAAGGATCAGATAAGAGGAACTGGATTCTGACGGGTTCCTCTTATCCGGTTCATATCTACGCCTCAATACTGAGGGTGATTTACTAATCAGCCTGAAGAACTTGCCATCCTCAATAATCAAGATTTAATCTGGACCAGTAACATTTGTATAAACTGGATGATTCGTGGGGTCCAAATCACCTGCACTTTTGTGATGTCAATCAACGAAACGATGACTAGTAACGAATCAATAAGGCCTATGGAAACTGCATCACCCAAAGACGAAAAATTCACGTCTAACGATTTTCACAAAACCTACGCACGTCCCGTGTTCCGGCGTCCCGAAAAATTGATTCACCGGAATGTCGAGCAGGCGGGTGCCCATGATCAGTTCTCTTCCGAGCGGAAGCACCCGGTTTTCTTCGTCGATCTGCCCACGCAGAACGTCAGCATGACCATCGGTGGATTGCTACCCGATCAGCTGACCAACCGCCACCGGCACACCTACGAAACGGTGCTTTACGTACTGGAAGGACAGGGCTGGACGGAAGTGGAAGGCGAACGCGTGGAATGGAAGGCGGGCGACGCCGTTTACATTCCTTCCTGGGCCTGGCATCGGCACCAGAACACGAGTGCTACCGAGCCAGCCCGATATCTGGCTTGCGAAAACGCTCCCCAATTGCAAAATCTAGGCGTGGCCTTACGCGAAGAAGAAGGTCGTGACCTTTAAACCCACCCGGCCGGGGCGTTTCGGTCCCGGCCTTAGCAGACTACGTATGACGAATGTACCCTTTCACGGCGTTATCGCCTATCCAATTACTCCCTTCGACACCGCTGGAAAGGTCGATCTGGGCTTATTTAAATCACTGGTGGAACGACTGGTGGTGAATGGCTCTCACGGCATCGCTCCGCTGGGAAGCACGGGTGTGTTACCCTATTTGACGGACGAAGAAAAAGAATCCTTGACGGAAGCAACCATCCAGCAGGTCGGCGGACGGGTTCCGGTACTGGTAGGTGTTTCGAACCTGACGACCGAACGGACCGTGTACCACGCCAAGTTTGCCGAAAAGGCCGGAGCAACGGCCGTTATGATTATTCCCATGAGCTACTGGCGGCTGACCGACGACGAAATTGTGGCCCACTACGACACCGTAGCCCAGTCTCTTTCCATTCCTATTATGGCTTACAATAATCCGGCTACGGGAGGGGTGGACATGTCGCCGGCTCTGTTGAAACGACTGCTTCGGATTCCGAACGTGACCATGATCAAGGAAAGCACCGGGGATGTGCAGCGGATGCATTATCTGCGTCGGCATCTGGGCGAAGAGGTCGCTTTTTTCAACGGTTCTAATCCGTTGGCCTTGTCAGCCCTGGCGGCGGGTGCCCGGGGCTGGTGTACGGCGGCTCCTAACCTCATACCAAAGCTGAACCTTCAACTTTTCGACTCCTTTCAGCAAGGGCAATGGACACAGGCTCAACAGGCTTTTTACCAGCAGTTTGATCTGCTTCAGTTTATCGTACAAAAGGGCCTGCCGCGGGCCATTCAAGCCGGGCTGGAACTGCAGGGCGTAAGTGGTGGCGAACTACGGGCTCCTCTGGCTAAACTGACCATCGAGGAAAAAGCCCAACTTAATGCCATTCTGGCGACGTGTTTCTAGGAACGCAGCGTCAGGGCTAACCTGACGCTGCGTTTTATATAGAATAATAGGAGGTTTGTTTTATCAGAGTATGAGGTTCGATGTATACACAAATAGATCAGTTTGCCGTCCATGAAGAGTTTTGATTGAAATTTAACAACCATCAACTTCTGACAATTAGTCAAATATTTATCAGCTTTCAGAAGAAGAAAACCTCTCCCGCCCCTGAGCAACGGAACGACCTACGACAGCCGCAACGCGGTGGACTAAAGCGGGCTGTCGTTAGTCGTGGAGAGGCTCAGGGGCTACAAGCCAGCCTTGCCAACGGAGCCAAACCCAGTCTAGGTGAATAACGAAACCCTGTAAGAGTAAAACTAAGCAGATGTTCTTCCAAGAAATGGGCAAAGGCTGCTGACCAGCCTTCGTAGCAGGACAAAAAACAGCCCTAGTACAATCGACATCATACTCTATAAAATAAACCACCATTTTCCCGTAAAGCCATGAAAAGTATACCCAACATTACGGGCGATCTGGAAGCGATTGTACGACTTTCCAGGGCTTCCTTTCTAGTTCCCCTCATGCTCTATACAAAATGGATGCTATTCGTACTGCTACCGTTTTATATCCTAGTAACTGTACTTGCTGGATATGATCCGCGGAAAGCCGTCGGACAATCGGTTCCGTTTGTAACGAGACGGATACCATGCCGGCTAAATCCCAATAGCTTAGAGCGTTTTTTGTAACACCTGTAGCACCTGTTCCATTTCCGGACTGGTCAGCGAAGCAAAGCCGATGCGGAGGGCATTCAGGCCCGTACCCTCGTACGAAAACGCATCGGTATTAATGACGCTGACGCCCTGCTGTTGTAGCTGTTTGGTCAGTTCAGGAATATTTCGGTTGTCATTGAAACGAATCCAGTAGGCGAGTCCCCCTTCGGGTACCCGATAAGTAAGGACATCGGCCAGATACTGTTGCAAAAACTGGTGGGTTTGAGCGTGCCTTTGGCGGTACACATTCAGGGCCCGGCGGGCGTGTTTCTGAATTTCTCCCGCTTGCATCAACTCTGCCACCGCCTGTTCCAGTACATTGTCTCCCTGGCGGTCAATAATGGAACGAAGGGCGGCGGCGGCCTGAATAAAAGCCGGTGGCCCCGTCACAAAACCAATGCGAACGGCCGGAGCAATGAGTTTACTCAGCGAACTGATGTAAATGATAGGTCCGCCATGAGCATAACTCGCCAGCGGCAAAGGAACCTTGGTCCCGTAATGGAACTCATGGTCGTAATCATCCTCAATAATGGTGAAACCATACTGATGCGACAACTCCAGCAGGGCCATTCGCCGATCCGCTTTGAGGGTAACGGTCGTGGGAAACTGGTGCTGGGGTGTCGTCAGCAGGGCTTTGACGGGGGTACGCCGACAGACGCTTTCTACGGCTTCAATCTGAATCCCTTCGTCATCCACTGGAATCGGGATCAGTTGTGCCCCCGCCTGTCGCAAAACCTGCCAAGCGGGGGCGTAACCGGGGTTTTCAATCAGTACCACATCGCCCGGCTGAATCAGAGACAAGGCGGTTAGGTACAGGGCCATCTGGCTTCCCCGGGTAATGAGAATTTCATCCGCTTGTACCGGAATGCCCCGGTACTGCGAAAGCATGTGAGCGATGTTTTCCCGAAGCAGCTCATTGCCCAGTTCACTGCTGTACCCCATCAATCGCCAGCGGGCTTTTTGATTAAAAATACGCCGATAAGCCCTCGATAACTCATCCAGCGGAGCCAGTCGAACATCCGGAATGCCATCGGACACCGCGATTACGGGAACTTTCGGGGAGAGGGTGGTCGCCGGTCCCGAAGAACGATTGGCCGAAGGCTTCTGGGTAACCCGACCCTGATCCGCCAGTTTTTGCGGGAGTTGTGGAGAAACGAACGTGCCGCTTTTATGCCGACTTTCCAGCCAGCCCTCGGCTAGGAGCTGTTCGTAGGCTTCGACTACGGTTTTGCGATTGACCTGAAGTTGCTCCGCCAGACTACGACTGCCCGGCAAAGCCGTGTTGGGGAGTAGTCGGCCTTTCTGAATTTCCTGCCTGAGGTAATCCGCAATTTGTAGGTAAATGGCTTTTGAATCCTCCCAATTAAGGGATAAACCAAGTGTCCATGGTCTTAACTGGCCCATGTGTATTTGTTAAAACTGGAGGAGATAGCTAGGCCAAATATACGCAACCTTTGTTGCGGTAGTAAAAAGACCTGCTCCAACGCATATTATCAATAGTGAAGAATTGCCATGCTAGTGAACCCATGGATGAATACCAGCAAGTAGGCCCGCAGAAACGTAAAGGATCGAGTGGCGGCTCAGCATCCTCCTTGCTATACCGCTGGGTACTACTTGCTTATTCATCGAAAGATTAACCTTTTAAGCTATTGGTAGAAGGCGTTACCACCCGTAAAGGCTAAACCAGTGGTTTCAGTGCGGGTAGTCAGGTGAAGGTTTATACGCATTTGATCCTATCTCGAAGAATTCTATAACTATGCATACGTCCATTGTCGAAAACCTGCAAACGGTTCGTCAGCGAATCCAGAAAGCCTGTCAGGAGTCGGGCCGGACCGTAGCTGAAGTACGCCTCTTGCTGGCCACCAAAACAGTACCCGCCGATCAAATTCGATTGGCGATTGAAGCGGGTGAAACGCTTATCGGTGAAAACAAAGTCCAGGAATTACGCGACAAACAGGCAGAGCTAGAGCATCTTCCCATCGAGCGGCATTTCATCGGTCACTTACAAACCAACAAAATCAAAGAGGTGCTTAAGTACGTCTCCTGCATCCAGTCATTAGATCGGCTGGCCGTCGCTCAACAACTCGACCAGCAGCTGCAAAAACTGGGTAAATCGCTGGAGGTGTACATTCAGGTCAACACTTCCTACGAAACCAGCAAATACGGACTAAATCCCGCGGAGGTTCTGAACTTTATCAAAGCGATCCGACCCCTCGATACGCTCCGGATCAAAGGTTTAATGACCATTGGACTGCTGGATGTTGAAAAGGAAAAGATGCGTCCTTCCCTGGCCTTACTTCGCCAGACCAGAGATCAACTCCTGGCGGAAGGGTTGGATGGGATTTCGTCCCTGGAACTTTCCATGGGCATGAGTCAGGATCTGGAATTAGCTATCGCCGAAGGCTCCAACCTGGTACGCATCGGTACGGCCGTGTTTGGGAATCGTTTTCTGGGTAAGGAAATCTGGAAGGAGTGAGAGGGGCATGACATCCGTTCAATGAACGGTAGTAACGTACCGCTTGCTTTTGAAGCCTACCCAATCTGTCATTTCTCAGGTGTAGTCCGGTCCTCCAGCTTATTTACGACTCCTCCGTTGCTACCGTTCCTTTCATTTTCGGCGAAATACCCATTCATACTCAAGTCGTTTACTCCCATGACAATCGTACAGCTCGAATACCTGGTGGCCGTAGATACCTACCGGAGTTTCAATAAAGCCGCTACCCATTGTTTTGTAACGCAACCGACGCTCAGTCTTCAGCTTCAAAAGCTGGAAGACGTACTGGGCGTAAAGCTTTTTGAAAGAAATCCCGTGGTGCCAACCAAAATAGGTACGGAAATCATCGAAAAAGCACGTTTGCTGCTGGACGATTACTATCGGATCAGGGAAGTGGCTCAGCAGGAACAACGGGCCTTAGCTGGCGAGTTGCACATCGGTGTCATCACGACGCTGGCTCCGTACCTGATTCCTGGCCTGATGAGTCGGTTTCGCAATAAACATCCGGGAGTTAAACTCATAATTTGGGAAGAAACCACGGCCCAGATCATTCATAAAATCAAACAGGGTGTGATTGACTGCGGGATTGTCTCCACGCCGCTTAACGAAAGCCAGTTGCTGGAACATCCGCTATTTACGGAAAAGTTAGTAGCGTACGTGGACATTACCAGTCCATTGGCCCAGAAGAAAACATTGAAACCGGAAGACATTGATCCGGCTGAAATCTGGGTACTCAACGAAGGCCACTGCTTGCGGGATGAAGTACTGCGGATGTGCCAAAAAAAGAGGGAACAGCCTGAGGAGCCCACCTATGCATTTCATACGGGCAGTCTGGAAACCTTACGGCGACTGGTGGATGAAAACGGCGGAGCTACCATTCTTCCCGAGCTGGCTCTGACCCAGTTGAATAAAGAACAACAACGGAAAATCCGACCCTTCAAAGCCCCGGAACCTACCCGCTCGATCGGAATCATCACGCCCAAAACGTTTGTGAAGCGACGAATGATCGAGTCACTAAAACAGGAAATAGTAGAGGTGTATGAGACGGCTATTCAAGCCAAACTTTAATCACTTGTGATAGGATTACAAAAAGCCAGTCGTAGCTGCGACTGGCTTTTTTTTATAACTGAGGATGCGTAAACTGGTTAACCTCCTCCATCGCCAGCCCCAGGGCCTGAGCTACGCCCGTACCGTAAGCCGGGTCGGCCTGGTAACAATTGCGGATGTGGCGTACCTGAATGAATTGCTGGGCTTTACCCACAGCGGCTGCCGTATTGCTGAAGAGTACCTGTTTCTGGGCTTCAGTCATCTTTCTGAACAGATTGCCGGGCTGGGAGAAGTAATCCGTATCGTCTTCCCTAAACTCGTACGCATCCGCGTCGCCGTTCAGTTTCAGGGGTGGCTCCTTAAATTCGGATTGTTCCTGCCACTGGCCAAAACTATTGGGTTGGTACGCAATTGTTGACCCGTGGTTACCGTCGGTACGCATGGCCCCGTCGCGGTGGAAAGCGTGGAACGGACACTTCGGGGCATTGACCGGAATATGGGCATGATTCACGCCCAGACGGTACCGTTGAGCATCGCCGTACGAGAACAACCGCCCCTGCAACATCTTATCGGGCGAATAGCCAATGCCGGGGACAATGTTGGCCGGATTAAAGGCAACCTGTTCTACTTCCGCGAAGTAATTAGCGGGATTCCGGTTCAATTCAAACGCACCGACGGGAATCAGCGGATAATCGGCATGCGGCCAGACTTTGGTGAGATCGAAGGGATGAATGGCGTACGTGTGGGCCTCGGCTTCCGGCATGATCTGTACCAGGAACTGCCATTTGGGATAGTTCCCCTGCTCGATGTTGTCGTACAGGTCGCGTTGGTGCGATTCCCGGTCCTGACCAATGAGTTCAGCCGCCTGTTCGTTCGTCAGGTTTTCAATGCCCTGCTGACTTCTGAAATGAAACTTCACCCAGAAACGCTCGTTCTGGTGATTGATGAAGCTGTAGGTGTGACTGCCGAAGCCGTGCATGTGCCGGTACGTGCGGGGAATGCCCCGATCACTCATCACAATCGTTACCTGATGCAGAGCCTCGGGCAGCAGCGTCCAGAAATCCCAGTTACTGTCGGCATTGTGCATATTCGTTCGCGGATCACGCTTAACCACGTGATTCAGGTCGGCAAACTTCATCGGGTCGCGGAAAAAGAAGACGGGCGTATTGTTTCCGACCAGGTCCCAGTTTCCCTGCTGGGTATAGAATTTCAGGGCAAAACCCCGAATGTCGCGTTCGGCATCGGCGGCTCCCCGTTCGCCAGCCACGGTCGAAAAGCGAATAAACAGCTCAGTTTTCTTCCCAATTTCGGAAAAGAGATCGGCTTTAGTATAGGCCGTAATGTCGTGTGTGACGGTAAAAGTGCCGTACGCTCCCGAGCCCTTGGCGTGCATGCGACGCTCGGGAATAACTTCACGGTCGAAGTGAGCCATTTTTTCCAGAAACCAAAAGTCCTGTAGCAAGAGCGGGCCCCGCGGCCCCGCCGTCAGTACATTTTGATTGTCCGGAACGGGCGTTCCCGTAGCCGTAGTTAATTTGTTCTGGTTTTCCATGCGTAAAACAAGGGGTTAAATTGGTTTTCCGAACAAAAGTGACCACGCCCGATGGTTAAGAAAAATTGATAGTTTTAATCGAAAAATTGATTTTGTCAATGCTGGGAAGAAACGCCCAACACCCCTCTGAACGTGTGAGGACTAAAGGAGAGGAGAACGTCTTTTACAGAAAATCAAGAAAATTTAGTACTGGATATAAATTGCACTTTATGGTGTTTTTTTGTTAATTATAGTAACTTGCCGCGAAATCATAACCCTGTTTAAGCATTGATTTCCCAGCATCCCCACTCCTTAGAGGCCCAGCACGTATGGCTACAGCTTTGCCAGGGGGATTCGGCTGCCTTAAATCAGGTAGCGGAGTGGTATTATGCGGCTCTGCTGAATTACGGGCTAAAGCTGGAACGTGATCGGGAGCTCGTCAAAGATTTACTACAGGAGCTTTTCCTAGAACTCTGGACCCGACGCGAGTCATTGCCGAAACCCGAGGATATTAAAGCCTACCTGTTTGCCATCCTGCGAAACAAAATCTACCGATCTTACCGGCAGCAATCGGGGTATTCGCACGAAGCGTATCCGGAATCCTTAGGTAGTGAGGAGCTGGGGGTAGAATCGCTGCTCATCCATCAGGAAACCCAGGAAGAATATCATCTGCGTCTGACCAAAGCTCTGGAATCGCTGTCTCCCCGGCAGCGGGAAATTATTTTTCTACATTATTACGAAGGTCTCTCGCACGATCAGATTGCGGAGATCATGCAACTCAACCACCAGAGCGTCTATAATCTGCTGTCCCGTTCGCTCAAGGAACTCCGCAATGCTTGGGTCGTGGGAGGTGTTCTTTGGGTAGCGAATGCGTTGAGTTTTCCTTTCCCCGAAAATTAATTCAAAAAATTTTCATCGTTTTTGGTTAGGTTCTGCGGCTACCGCACACTCTACTATTGAAACGTGCACTGTTTTATTTTTTCATGAAAAAATACCAGAATTTTGAAGCCCGTGATTTTATTCAGGACGAATCCTTTCGTCACTGGGTACGTGATCCGGCCGGGTCACAGGCTTTGTTCTGGCAAGAGTACCTTACGATGCATCCGGAACAGGAGTACGTGATTCGTCAGGCCCGCCTGTTTCTGGAGGAAATTTACGCCCATTACGCCGAACCCGTTCCGCAGGCTGAGGTACAGCTGGAACTGGAAAAGCTGAGGGAACGCGTGGTAGTACAACCCCTGCGTCGATTGCGAGTGTTTACCTGGGTCCGGTGGGCGGCGGTGCTGCTGATTGTGGCGGGACTGGGGTGGTGGATCTGGCCGGAAAAACCCGTGACGCCCGAACCTGCTTCCCTGCATTGGGCCTTGAAAACCAATCCAGGAAAAGAACCCGTCACGGTACTGTTACCGGACGGCAGTGTAGTAACCTTGGAAAAGAATAGTCGTTTGTGGTATCCGGTGCAGTTTCCGAAGGATAAACGGGCAGTACAGCTCTACGGCGATGCTTTCTTTGACATTACTAAAGACCCGAATCATCCGTTCGTCGTGTACACATCTGAATTGAGTACAAAAGTGTTAGGTACGAGTTTCTGGATTTACGCCCGGCCCCAAACCCAGAAAACGGTGGTTCAGGTACGCAGTGGCCGGGTCGGGGTACGGGTACGAACGAGTACCGCTGTACCGACGATTCTGAATCCGCAGGAACAGCTTACGTACGACAAACGGCTGGACCGTCTGGATAAAATCACGCTGGTTAAAAAACGAGCCGTGTTCCGGGAACAGACGTTTGACAACGCTCCGGTGCCCCGGGTACTGGCAGAACTGCAACGTCAGTTTGGTGTCAAAATCAATTACAATGCCGAACAGCTTCGCAACTGTTCCATCAATACCTCTTTTAAAGAAGAAAATCTTCAGGAACGTTTAAGTGCCATTTGTCAGGCCATCGGGGCCACTTACCAGGTGAAAGGAGGACAGGTATTTATCCAGAGCGACGGCTGTACACCGTAGTGCGGGCTAAAATCCACGATAGACCTCGAACCCAGCTTCAGTTCATTTTTCGTCTCTAGTACATCCCTTGCCGGGATGCAGGGAAGTATTGTATCTACTCTAAACCGTAAAACAGTACCTATTATGAAAAAATGGCTTACTTCTACCTGTATTGTCTTGTGGGTATTCGCCAGCTATTGCGGAGCGTACGCGAATGACTCGGCCGATCAGGAAGTACTGCAACGCAGGATTTCACTCAATCTCGTGAATCAGGATGTAAAAGTAGTACTGCAACAGCTGAGCAAACTGGCCGAAGTACGGTTTACCTACCAATCCTCTTTGTTCGGCTCCACGCCAAAAGTCTCCGTACAGGCTCAAAACCTGCCTTTGTCCAGAGTACTCGACCAATTGCTTCGCCCGCTACAAGTAGAGTATAAGGTGGAAGCTCAACAAATTATTCTAATCCGGCAGTCGCCTTCGGCTCCCCGTACGGCCGTGGATACGGAGGTTTCCGGAACGGTAACGGATGAAAAAGGCGAACCCCTGCCCGGCGTAAATATTCTGGTCAAAGGCACCCAGCGGGGTGTCGCTACGGACGTGAAGGGGCAGTATCGCCTCCGCGTCCCGGATGAAAACGCCGTGTTGGTCTTTTCCTTCGTCGGCTTTACCCCGCAGGAAATTACGGTGGGGAGTCGTACCAGTCTGAATGTCGTGCTGAAAGCCGATGCCAGTGCTCTCAATGAAGTGGTGGTCGTGGGGTACGGTACTCAGCGGGCTCAGGATGTAACGGGTTCTGTGGCGTCTATTTCCATGAAAAACGTCAAGGAAATGCCCGTAGCGGGCCTGGATCAATCCCTGTCCGGACAAATCGCCGGGGTACAGATCAGCTCTTCCAACGGGGTGCCGGGGGGTGGACCACAGATTCAGGTACGCGGCATCGGAGCCGTTGGAGGGGGCAGTCAGCCACTGTACGTGGTCGATGGGTTTCCCCTTTCTACGACCTCCAATCAAACGTCCAATCCCATCAATGACATTCCCCCGCAGGATATTGAATCCATCACCGTACTGAAAGATGCCTCGGCTACGGCCATCTACGGTTCCCGGGGAGCCAATGGCGTCATTTTGATTACGACCAAACGGGGAAAGACCGGAAAAACCAACGTACAAGTGGGCGTATACACGGGCTTACAGCAAATTCCCAATAAAGGAAAGCCGGATTTGATGAACGCTCAGGAATTCGCTCAGTTTCGTAAGGAAGCCATTTCGGATCGGATTCGGGCGGAACAAAACCGGGAAGCTACGGATGCGGACATTCCAGAGCAGTACCGTAATCCGGAGCGGTTAGGCAAGGGTACCAACTGGTTTGAAGCCATGACTCGCGTAGCACCGATGACGGACGTGAACCTAAGTTTGAGTGGCGGTAACGAAAACCTGAATACCTACGTATCGGCTGGCTTTTTTCAGCAGGACGGTGTCGTGACGGGGACGAGCTTTCAGCGGTTTTCCCTGCGAGCCAACATTGATGGTCGGCTAAGCGATAAACTGCGGGTCGGGGTGAATCTGGCTCCCACGTTTACCCGTCGGCAACGCGGTATTTTCGGCGGTGCGGGACGGGGGGAACAGGGTTTCGGTGAAGGCTTGGTGGCCAGTCCCTTGCCACCCGTGTACCTGTCGGATGGTTCCTACAATCCCATGATTCAGAGCGATGGAACCTTCAATTACCCAAATCCGGTGATGGTACTTAACGAAGTGGATGATTACTCAAATAGTACGCGGGTGCTCATCAACGCCTACGCCGAATACGAACCCGTGAAAAATCTGAAGTTCAAAACGACGTTCAATACGGATTGGCAGGACGGACGGGCCGAATACTTCCACCCCTCCACGATTGGATACCTCAACCAGAATCCGCCCACCATTCCTACAGCCCGCTATAACCGCAATTCGTACCAGAACTGGCTTAACGAAAATACGCTGACGTACCAGACCACCTTCAGCGAAGTCCACTCCCTGACGGCTCTGCTGGGTTTCACCATTCAGCAGCAGACCAATAAAGGAGCCTCGTTTAACGGTGAAAATTTCCCCGATGACGACGTAAAAACCTTTAACGCCGCCGCTCGCATTACGGGCAGTACGGGTCAGGAAGACTGGTCGTTACTTTCCTATCTCGCCCGCCTGAATTACGCCTATCGCGACAAGTACCTGCTGACGGCCACCCTCCGGCGAGACGGCTCCTCCCGCTTTGGGCAGGACAACCGCTGGGGTATTTTCCCATCGGCGGCTCTGGGCTGGCGAATTTCGCAGGAGGAATTTTTAAAACCCGTCAACTGGATTAGTGACCTGAAACTGCGGGCCTCCTACGGCGTTTCGGGAAATTTCGAAATCGGTAATTACACCTACTTGAGCCAGATGATTTCCAATAACTACGTGTTGGGCGGAACGCTGGTGGGTGGTCGTCAAATGGAAACGCTGGGAAATCCCCGACTGGGCTGGGAACGGATGCATGAGCTGAACGTCGGCTTCGATTTCGGCTTGCTGAGTGATCGTTTTTACATCACGGCGGATTTTTACCGCCGCAATACGGAAGACCTGTTACTGAATGTAGAGATTCCGCAGTCCTCGGGGTTTGGCTCGGTAATGGAAAACCGGGGCAACGTACAGAACAAGGGCGTCGAGCTGGCTATTACGTCCCGAAACATTTCGCGGGGTTCTTTTGGCTGGACGACGAATTTCAACATTGCCTTCAACCGCAATAAAGTACTCGCTCTGGGTCGTAGCGACCGTCCGATTCTGTCCGGCGTAAGTGGTGAGGGCAATCCGACCAACATCACTATGCTGGGCCGACCGCTGGGACTTTTCTATGGCTACGTATTTGATGGCCTGTACCAGAGTCAGGAAGAAATCAACGCGGGACCAGCCTTTCCCGGTGCCGTACCCGGCAACATGCGGGTAAAAGATGTCAACGGTGATGGCGTCATTACGCCGGTGGATGATTTCGATGTTATTGGCAATCCCTATCCCAAGTTTACCTGGGGTCTGACCAATACGCTCAATTACCGAAACTTTGATCTACGCGTCCTCGTCACCGGTTCCGTGGGCGGGCAACGGCTGCATACGGCCTATGAATACCTGCACAACATTGATGGCGTCTTTAACGTCACCCGCGACATTAAAGACCGCTGGCGATCGCCCGAACAGCCCGGCAATGGTCGTATTCCGACGACCAATGGCTCAGGACGGGGCCGGGTGATGTTCCGGGATGTCAGCTCGTTGTGGGTGGAAGACAATGATTACGCCTGGATAAAAAATATCACCCTGGGTTATAACCTGAGCAAAGGCATCGGGAAAGTCATTCGCAGTGCTCGCTTTTACGTATCGGCCCAGAACGCCATCCTGATTACCAATTATACGGGCAACCCCGAAGTGCAGAACTATGGTAATTCGGGTAGTAAATCTGGCACCCTGGTACCCGGCGTAGACTACTCCAGCTATCCCGTTCCCCGCATTTTCACCGTAGGTACGAATCTTAGTTTTTAACGATCTGACGCTCTAAACCGATGAAAACATACCTTTTGTTCGCAGCCCTGTTGTTGAGCCTGACGGCCTGCCAGCAAGCACTCGATGTCAATCCGCACAGCTTTACGAGTGGTGACAAGTACTATAGCACGGAAGATCAGGTGTTAAAAGCCGTCAACGGAGCCTACGGGCAGCTCCAGGGTTTATACACGGGAGATCTGTACGCGATGGCTGAAATGCGATCGGATAACACCACGTACCAGTTCAACGAAAGTGATCGCGGGGTCCAGCAACGGGAGGAAATTGACGAGTTCCTGATTAATTCTTCCAACAATTACGTGCAGAATGTCTGGGCTGCCTTGTACAAGGGCGTCATGCAGTCCAATGTCATCCTGAGCCGGATAGATGCGGTTCCATTTAAGGACGAAAGCCTCAAGGCCCAGTACGTGGGCGAGGCTAAATTCCTGCGGGCGGTGCACTACTTTTATCTGGTACGTTTATTCGGCTCCGTTCCGCTGATTACGAAGGAAATTGCCGGACCTGAACAGGCCTTTACGGCGGAAAAAGCCAGCGTCGACAACATTTACCAGCAAATTATCAGCGACGTGCAGGATGCGGCGAACCAATTGCCGCAAACGTATACGGGCCAAAACGTCGGTCGGGCTACGAAGGGGGCCGCTCATACCTTACTGGGACACGTGTACCTGACGCGGAAAGATTACGCGAAAGCCATCGCCTCCTTCGAACAGGTCAAGGGCTATACACTGGTCAGCGATTACGCCAGTGTATTTGCGACGACAAATAAGAACCATTCCGAATCAGTCTTTGAAGTGCAGTACAACGCCGATATGGAAGGGGAGAGCAGCAACTTTATCTACTCCTTTGGACCGTATAACGCCGGTGTGCCACTCACGACTTTTCAGGGCAATCTGGGTGGTATGAACATTCCCACGCGGAATATTTTTCAGGCCTACGAAAAAGGAGACAAACGGCGGGACGCTTCCATTGGGTACTACATTGATGCCGGTAATGACAAGTATTCGGAAGCGTTTGGCCAGGATTCGCTGCCTTACATCAAAAAATTCTTTCATCCACCCTTCAAGCTACAGGGCCGAACGGACGACAACTGGCCCGTATATCGCTATAGTCATGTGATGCTCATGCTGGCGGAAGCTCTGAATGAAACGGGACAAACGGCTGCGGCGTACCAGTACCTGAATCCCGTTCGTCAACGGGCGGGGCTGGCTCCGCTGGCGGGTCTGAGTCAGACGGCCTTTCGTGAAGCAGTGTATCACGAGCAACGGGTAGAGGTGGCTTTTGAAAACCACCGCTGGTTTGACCTCCTGCGAACCGGACGGGCACAGACGGTAATGAATGCTCACGGTGTCGAGGAGAAAAAGCGACTACCCCGCCTGAGTGCGGCTGCCTTCAATGTGCAGGATTACATGCTGCTATATCCGATTCCCCAGCGGGAAATCCGGCTCAATGGTTTTGAGCAGAATCCGGGCTGGTAATTCATTTGATGTTACGCAGGCAAGGCCTCCTTTCCGACCTATGGAAAGGGAGGGAGACCTTGCCCTAATCTTCCGAAACCGTCATGGCTTTACCCTCTTTTTTTACCAGGCAGACGCTCATGTATGGACTGCTGCTGTTGGGGATCCTGGGCTCGACTGCCTGGATCGTTCAGGCCCCGGAGCCTGAACATCCGAAAGTCAAAAAACTCAAACTACCCGCCGGATTCAAAGCGGAACACCTCTACAGCCCCTCGGAGCAGAAGCAGGGTTCGTGGGTGGCGATGACCTTTGATGGAAAAGGCCGACTCATTACTGCCGATCAGTATGGCTACCTCTATCGCCTGGAAATTCCGCCGCTGGGAGTACCGGATGCGAAACCAAGGGTGGAGCCCCTGCCGATTCAATTACCGGATGCCAACGTACCCGATTCAGTCAAAACGAAAGTTCGAATGGGCTACGCTCAGGGTTTACTCTGGGCTTTTAACAGCCTGTATGTCATGGTAAACCACGAGAGTGACAAGAACTTCGACAAAGGCAGCGGCCTGTATCGGCTTCAGGATACCAATGGTGATGATCAGTTTGATAAAATTACTTTGCTGAAATCCCTGAAAGGGGAAGGTGAACACGGTCCGCATAGCCTGGTATTGGCTCCAGACAAGCAGTCCATCTACGTCATCGCGGGAAATCATACGGACGTACCCGAAATGAACAGCTATCGACTACCCAAAAATTGGCAGGAAGATAACCTGCTGCCCACGATCAAAGATCCGAGAGGACACGCCGTAGACCGGATGGCACCGGGGGGGTGGATTGCCCACATCGACTCGCTGGGTTCGAACTGGGAACTCGTCGCGGCGGGTTTTCGGAACCCCTTCGATCTGGCCTTCAACGAAGCGGGCGAACTGTTCACGTACGACTCGGATATGGAATGGGATTTCGGACTGCCCTGGTACCGGCCCACCCGCATCTGCCACGTAACGAGTGGGGCGGAGTTTGGCTGGCGAACGGGTAATGGCAAATGGCTGCCGGCGTATCCGGATAATTTACCGCCCGTCGTAAATGTTGGACAAGGCTCACCTACGAACCTCATCCACGGAGGCTCCGCCCGTTTTCCCGAAAAATACCGGAACGCTTTATTTGCTTTCGACTGGAGTTTCGGCATCATCTACGCCGTACAGCTTAAGCCAAAAGGAGCCAGCTACGAAGCCCAACTGGAAGAATTTATTTCCGGACCGGCTCTGCCCCTGACGGATGGACTTATTGGGCCGGATGGTGCTCTGTATTTCCTAACGGGCGGACGTCGGCTCGAATCTGATCTGTACCGGGTCTCCTATCAGGGGGCTGTGGAGGAACCTAAAGCCGTAACCGCTTCGCTAACCTCTGAACAGCAGCTTCGCCGCCAGCTGGAGGCCTTTCACGAAAAGGCTCAGCCGCAGGCCGTAGATGTAGCCTGGCCCCATCTTAACCACTCGGATCGATTTGTCCGGTACGCGGCCCGTCTGGCTCTGGAGCATCAGCCCGTAGCCCAATGGCAGGAAAAAGCCTTGCAGGAATCCGATCCGCAACGTTCGCTTCAGGCCCTGCTGGCCCTGACCCGACAGGCCCCGGCTAACCTGAAGAGTCAGGTACTCGAAGCTCTGGCAAAAATCAAATTCGAGCGGCTTAATGAAGCTCAGCAGGTAGACTGGCTTCGGGTGCATGAATTGGTACTGCTACGCCTGGGCACGCCAACGGCTCCGGAAAAAACTCGCTTACTGTCTATTCTAGAACCACTGTATCCCGCCCGCAGTGCTGTACTCAACCGGGGCTTGAGCAAGCTACTGATCGCCCTGGAATCCCCGCAGGCGGCCCCCAAAACGCTGGCCCTGATGCGTCAGAAAGAAGAACCCGGCAGTCAGACCCTGGGCGGTATTGCCGCTACCAGTTCTTCCGATCTGATTTTGCGTAATCCGCAATATGGACTGGACATTGCCAAGATGCTGGAAAAAATACCCCCCGCCCAGCAGACTTTTTATGCCGTAATGCTCAGTCGCCAGCAAACGGGCTGGACATCGGAACTACGGTCGCAGTACTTCAAATGGTTTGCCCAGGCGTTTCAGTACCAGGGTGGTCGCAGTTACATTGGTTTCATTGATAAGGCCCGGAAAATGGCCCTATCCCAAGTACCCAAAGAGCAGTTTGATCGCTACAACAAACTTTCGGGGGAAGGACTGATCGGTCGGTCGGGGAATGAACTGGCCAGCAATTATACCTTACAGGGACCAGGTCGAAACTGGAAGACGAGCGACGCCCTGGCGGTAGTGGATAGTGGCCTGAACCTTCGCAATTTCGATCGGGGTAAAAACCTCTACTCGGCCATTCTGTGCAGTCGGTGCCATACCCTGCGGGGCGAAGGCGGTGACATTGGTCCGGATTTAACTCAGCTGGGCACTCGCTTTTCCAACAAAGATATTTTAGAAGCCATCATTGACCCGGACAAAACCGTTTCCGATCAGTACGCTTCGACCATCTTTTCCCTGAAAAATGGCAAGTCGCTGGTGGGACGGCTGGTGAACGAAGATAAGACCAGCTATACCATCTCGCAGAATCCCTTTGCTCCGGAGCAGGTTCAGAAGATTCCCAAGAAGAACGTTACATCTACCAAATATTCCTCAGTGTCGATGATGCTTCCGGGCTTGATCAATGGACTCAATGCGGAAGAACTCAAGGATCTGATGGCGTTTTTAAAGTCGTCCGGCAATCCACAACACGAAGTATATCAACCCAAAACGGCGGGGGGTAACGAATAATCGACCTATGAAACGACACGCACGAATTACGCTCCTACTCTTCTTCGGACTTTGGATCGGTAGCCCCGAAGGCTGGGCCCAGACCACCGAATCCGGTTTTGTACCCCTGTTGAACGGATCATCGCTGGAAGGCTGGGAAGGTGATCCCACCTACTGGCGGATCGAAAACGGTACGCTGGTGGGCGAGGTAACGCCTACTACTCTTCTGAAAACTAATACTTTCCTGATCTGGCAGCAACAGCAACCGGCGGATTTTGAATTGAAGGGCATCTTTCGGATTACCAAGGATGGGAATTCGGGCATCAATTACCGCAGTGAACGCGTCCCGGAAGTACCCTACGCCCTGAAAGGCTATCAGGCAGATATCGATGGCCAAAACAAATACACGGGGCAGAATTACGAGGAACGAGGCCGCACGACGCTCGCGTACCGGGGCCAGCAAACTCGCATTCAGCCCTTTACGCAGGGAAACGTCCGCGAACTGGTTAAAAACAATGCCTGGACAATGCTGACGGTTGAGAAATCGCTGGGGGAAGCGGAAGCTCTGCAAAGCCGTATCAAAACCGAGGATTGGAATGAATTTCACCTGATTGTGAAAGGGAATCGCCTGCAACATTTTATCAATGGAGTATTGATGAGTGACGTGACCGACCTGGATACGGTAAATGGCAAAAAAGCGGGTTTACTAGGGGTGCAGGTACACGTAGGTCCGCCCATGAAAGTCGAATATCGGAATCTCCGGCTAAAAACCTTGTAAACCATGGCAGGAATCGATCAGCGGAGCCGGGACAAAATTTCCAATCCCGCCCAACTGGGTGGCATCGAAACGTCCGTACTGGATAACGGACCCGGACGGGGGAATCGAATCGCCTGGGTGAATACCGGAGCGGGACTGCGGTACAAAGTAGTACTGGATCGGGGAATGGATATTGCCGAGGCTTTTTACCAGCAACACAGTCTGGCCTGGCTGAGTCACGGGGGCGTTACCACGCCGCAGCCCTTTTCTAACCGGGGTTTGGGCTGGCTGCGAACCTTCGGGGGCGGCCTGCTGACTACCTGTGGATTGACGCACGTAGGTGGTCCGGAAAGCGACGAATGGGGGGAACGCGGTCTGCACGATACATTCAGCAATACACCCGCAGAACTCGAATGTATCACGCAACCCGATCCATTCACGGGTCAGCTGGTTATGAGCGTACGCGGGCGGATTCGTCAAAGTCAGGCCTTAGGTACACGGTTGGAACTAAGCCGTACCCTTTCGTCAACGTTGGGAAAAGCCAGTCTTCGCTTGCGGGACGAAATAGTCAATCGGGGTAACACTACGGCTCCGCACATGCTGCTGTACCATATCAATCTGGGCTGGCCGCTCATCGACGAGGGTGCCCGCCTCCTTTGGCGGGGTTCCTGGGAGGCGGGTTCAGGTCACCCGCAGCTGTTTCGGCCCGAGCACGATTTTCGTACCTGTCCCGCCCCCCTGGACGCCCACGCCGGGGCGGGGGAGGAAGTAGCCTTTATTAATCTGGAAGCGGATGACGCAGGGCAATGTCAATGCGGCGTATATAACAAAGCGTTAGGATTGGCACTCGTCATTCGCTTTTATAAACAACAGCTTCCCTGGTTGACCAACTGGCAACATTGGGGAAAGGGCGAGTACGTGACGGGCCTTGAACCCGGAACTCACCCACCAGTGGGTCAGAACCAGGCCCGAGCAACCCGGCAACTGATTTGGCTCGAACCCGGTGAACGTCGTTGGTACGAACTGGAAATAGAGGTTCTGACGGATCCGCGGGCTCTGGAAACGCTTTTCATGCCATACCACTAAACCTTATTATGACAATGACATCAGCAAGCATGGCCGCCCGGGCCTTAGAGCAGGGACAAGGCATTCTACGACTGGCTCCTACCTGGGTGCCCCGCTCTTTTTGCGTACCGGGTCGGCGAATCAAACTGCATCCCGATGACTACTACGTACTCGGGGGCGAGCGGGGTGGTATCGATGAACGCTGGCTGGCTTCGACGACACCTGCCAAAAACGGACCCTTAACGGGCCAGGACGAAGGCCTCAGTCAGATTGTGTTCGAAGCAGACGGAACCTGTCATCAGTTTCTTTTGAAGGATGCCGTAGCGGAGTTGAAGGGAGCGTTAATCGGCGATCGACTTTGGAATGAATACCAGAGCTGGCCGATGTATTCCAAGTTTTTCGACAACATGGGACCCTTGCCGCATCACATCCACCATAACGACGAACACGCCCGGCTCATCGGTCAGTTGGGTAAACCAGAGGCTTATTACTTTCCACCACAACTTAACAACCACGGCGGAGACTTTCCCTATACGTTCTTTGGACTGACGCCGGGGACCACGCATTCGCAGGTCCGCCAATGCCTGGAAAATTTTACCAAAGGCGATAACAAAATCACCAATCTTTCGCAGGCATACCGGCTCGAACCCGGTACCGGCTGGGACGTGCCGCCCGGCTTACTGCACGCTCCCGGTAGCCTGTGTACGTACGAACCGCAAAAGGCCTCGGACGTTTTCGCCATGTACCAGTCCCTGGTCAATGAAGCGATTATTCCGGAAGAACTACTCTGGAATGGAACACCACCCGAACGTCGCGGGGATGTAGAACAGCTCCTGGAAGTGATCGACTGGGACCTGAATCTGGACCCGGAGATGATGCAAAACCGATTCATGGCTCCTAAAGCTGTACGCGATTCGGAAGCGATGCAAGGTTACCAGGAAAGCTGGGTGTGCTATAAATCCGAAGCCTTCAGTGCTAAAGAATTGACCGTCCTGCCTGGCCAGACCGTAACCATTCAGGATGGGGCGGCATATGGACTCATTCTCATGCAAGGGCACGGGAAACTGGGGGTCTGGAACATCGAAACGCCCAGCCTGATTCGCTACGGGCAGCTGACCAGCGATGAATTTTTTGTCAGCGAAAATGCAGCTCTTGCGGGTGTTGTAATTACCAATGCTTCCGCCACGGAGCCGCTGGTGATGCTCAAACACTTCGGTCCCAACAATCCCGATCTGGTACTTGATTAGTTTTTTCTCACGAATCCTCTGAACCTATTTACGATGCATACATTCCCTAAACTTCATAACGCTACCTGGCCCGGCATTGTCGGCAAGGGGCCTGACTCGGAACCCATTCTTTCCCTTGATACCATGCTTGAACTGACGGCCGGGGCCGAAGTCAACGGCATTACCTTCGATGGCGTAGATCTGGGTCTCTTCGAGCAGCACGTCAATCTGGATGCCGACGATCAGGAGATTCAGGCACTCGCTGACAAAATTAGCGGCTTTGGTCTGGAGGTCGGTAGTCTGGTGGCTCCCATCTGGGGCGGCCCGGCCCTGGGTTCTGCATCGGAGCAAGCCTTTTTTCTGGAACAGGTTCGTAAATCCTGTCGATTTGGACAGAAGTTACGGCAGATCGGGATTCGTCCTGGCGGCGTCATTCGCATTGACTCGGCCAGCTCGCCGGAGCAGTGGGCCACGGACCCGCAAGGGAATACGCAAAAAATTGCCGATACCTTTCGCCGGGCCTGCGACATTGCCGCCGAATACGGAGAAACGCTGGCGGCGGAGGGGGAAGTCTGCTGGGGGGGAATGCACAGCTGGAAAACCATGCTCGAAACGCTGGAAGCCGTCGATCGACCTAACCTGGGTTTTCAGGCGGATATGTCGCATACGCTTCTGTATCTGCTGGGAACGAACCGGCCCGAAGATCGCATCTTACCGCCCGATTTCGACTGGAGTGACCGCGATACCCTGCAAGAGGCCCTTCAAACGCTAACGGCAACCCTACGGCCTTGGACGGTCGATTTTCACGTGGCCCAAAACGATGGAACCGTGTACGGAACGGGCTCGCACGATAAAACCGGACGGCATTGTTTACCCACGGACCCCGCGGGTAAACTCGACATTGTACACGATGCGGGCTACTGGCTGCGGGATGAAAAGGGGCAGCTCACCAAAGCCTTCCGCCACATTTGCTGGGATGGCTGTATGTTTCCCAACGAAGTAATGCAACGGCAGCAAACCTGGAACGACATTCTGGCGGTGATGATTCAGGTACGTGAAGCTCACGGCTGGTCAGAAGCTTAACTTTTTCCTACCTACACACATGAACGCATCCAAAGAACTCCGCATTGGTTTAATTGGTACGGGCTTTATGGGCCGTACGCATTCAAACGGTTATAAACGGGTTGGTGATTTTTTTCCGAAGCTGGCCTATCGTCCGGTTCTGCAGGCCGTCTGTTCGCGAAACCTCGAAAAGGTAACGGATTTTGCTCAGCAATGGGGCTACGCCTCGGTCGAAACGGACTGGCAGGCCCTGATTGCCCGGGACGACATCGATGCCATCGACATCTGTACACCCAACGAGTGGCACGCGGAAATAGCACTAGCAGCAGCGGCAGCCGGAAAAATGATTCTGTGTGAAAAGCCCCTGGCCCGAACCTTACCCGAAGCCGAAGCGATGGTAGCGGCGGTAGAAAAAGCCGGGGTTCGCAATACGGTCTGGTACAATTACCGCCGCCTGCCCGCGGTTACGCTGGCCAAGCAAATCATCGATTCGGGGCAGTTGGGCCGTATCTTTCATTACCGAGCCAATTTTTTGCAGGACTGGACCATAAATGCTAATCTATCACAGGGGGGAGGAAACTGGCGAATGGACGTTGCCTCGGCGGGATCGGGGGTTACGGGTGATTTACTCGCCCACTGCATTGATACGGCTTTGTGGCTGAACGGGTCGATTCGGGACGTATCAGCGGTAACCGAAACGTTCATCAAAGAGCGGGTTCATGAACAAACCGGAGAACTCACGGCCGTCGGTATTGACGATGCCTGCCTGTTTCACTGTCATTTTGAAAACGGTTCGCTCGGTTTGTTCGAATCCACGCGATACGCCCGGGGCCACAAAGCGTTGTATACCTTTGAAATCAACGGCGAACACGCGTCCATCCGCTGGGATCTGCATGATTTGAACCGACTGGAATACTTTGATCACCGCGATGCATCGGCCTTGCGGGGCTGGCGATCCATTCACGTTACGGATGGCGAACATCCCTACCTGAGTCAGTGGTGGGTACCCGGTCTGGGGCTAGGCTACGAACACAGCTTCGTGCATCAGGTCGCCGATTTTCTAAAAAGTCTGGAAACCGATGAACCCTGTCATCCTACCTTTCTCGATGCTCTGCAAACACAACGGGTATGTCAGGCTGTACTGGATTCAGCGGCTACCCGAAGCTGGCAGAACACGGGCATTTACGAAGCGGTACAGTGAGAAAAGATTAGTCAGGCCATGAAAATAAGCTTTAACCGTTGATCTGTAAGGTACTTTTATGGGACAAGTAAGTAGTGAATCCCGGTGCTTTACTTAAAAAAACAGGGGTTAGGAACATCAGTTTTGCTAGCCCCTGTTTCCGTTTCGTAGCCTACTTAGTAAGCCTTTCATCAGGTCGGAAAAAAAACGTGGAAGGTTGCCCCTTGTCCGGGTTCACTTTCGGCAGTAATGGCTCCCTGATGATTTTCCATGACTCGCTGACAAATGGCCAGTCCAATGCCCGTTCCCTTGTACTGCTGTCGGGTATGCAGTCGCTGAAAAACTTCGAACAAACGCTCAGCGTACTGCGGTTCAAAACCAATACCCTGGTCGGCTACGCTGATGCGATAATACCGCGGAGCCTTCAACACGGTTTGGAGTTCAGGGGGTAAATCAGCGGATGTAATCAGCTGCGAGTACACGTGAATACGCGGCATCTCTCCGGCTTTGACAAACTTCAAGGCATTGGACAATAGGTTCTGGAACAATTGCCGAAGCTGACTCTCATCCCCGAGTAAAGCCGGTAACGGATCAATCTGTAAGTCCGCTTTCGTTTCTTGGAGGCGTATTTCCAGTGACTCCAGTACGCGGGCCAGTACTCGCTGTAACGATACAATCATTTTTTCATCCTGATCAACGGCCAGTCGTGAAAAGGCCAGTAGGTCCTGAATCAGGGTGGACATTTGTTCGCCCGATTTAGTGATTTTTGACAGGATGGTCAGACCCTGTTCATCAAGTCGGTCCGCGTATTTCTTTTCAATGAGTGTACTGAAGGCCTGAATTTTTCGCAACGGTTCCTGTAAATCGTGACTGGCTACGTACGCAAACTGCTTTAAACGATCATTGGAAAGATGCAGTAGTCGATTCAACTGCGTCATTTCCTCCAGATGCGTCGATAAGATTTCATTGCTTTTCACCACTTCCTCGCTACTGGCCTGCAATTCTTCATTCATGGCAGCTAATTCCTCGGTGCGTTTTTGGACTTCGTTTTCCAGCGTGGTTTGTAACTCCCGTTCGAGGGTAATGTCACGGGCTGTACCTAAAAAAAGATGGGCCTCGCCTTTTGCATTCCTGTAGTGCTGACCGATAACTTGAATGGCCAAGGGCTGACTCGTCTCAGCGTTCAGGATTCGATACTCGGCCTCAAACCGTCCGTTGGATTCCGGGCTTAAGGACTGTTCCCATAACCGGGTGAGATGACCCCGATCATCGGGATGTACCATGGACCAGGCTTCTTCCAGGGAAATTTCCGTATGAGATAGACCAAACTTACGGGCGTATTTCTCAGAGGTGTACATCTGACCATTCGTAAGATCAATAGTCCACGTAGTCAATTCCGCCAGTTCAATGGCATCCCGCAAAGCCGCTTCACTTTCTTCGAGTGCCTGGCGGCTAACAACCGTTGGCGTAACATCCTGGATGATACCCGAAATCGAAATGGGTTTCCCTTTTTCCGTCAGGACCTGCCCCATGGAATGCAAATAACGCAAGTGGCCATTCTGGCGACTGATGACCCGGTAGGTGACATCGTGATAACCACCCTGCTTACCCGCGATGGAATCTTCAATGGCCTGGATCGTCCTTGCACGATCTTGCTCATGGATGAGCTGAAAAACTTCGTCGAGTAGGTATGTCTGGCTAGGCAGCTCAAACCAATCCACAATGGGTTGGGAATGAATCGATAGGCGACTGACTAAGTCTACCTTGAAGCTACCTAGGTTTCCAATGGTCAGGGCCAGCTCTAGATCACGGCTTTTATTCAATAGTTCCTGCTGGGCCTGAACCTGCGAAGTGACGTCCTGACAAAAGACAATCACACCCGTAATCGTACCGTCCTGCTCGCGATATGGCTGATAAATCAGATTTAGAAAGCCCTGCATGCTCCCGCTTTCAACCTGAATCTGATACGGTTGCTCGTAGAGATACAAGGGGTCGCCGGATTGCATAACCCCCTGTATTATAGTCTGAAAAGGGTCAGCCGCTTCGGGAATAATCTCAAATAAAGGATGATGCAGAAGCTCCTCAACCGTACGGTTCACCAATCGGGCGTAGGCTTCATTGACAATCGCTACCTGCAGCGACTCCCCGATTAGAACAATGATACCCGCCGTAGCCTGGCGAATCAGATTTTGAAAACGTTGCTCAGAAACGGCAAGTTGCTGAACCGTCAGCACTTTCTGTGTAGTCTCCGTGCACGCCACAAATACGCCTCGTATAAACCCCTTTTCGTCTTTAACGGGACTGTAGCTGTAGGTCCAGTAAACGGGTTCCATTTTTCCGTTCCGATAGATGGGTAGAAGCTGATCTTCCTCCCAGGTTGCCTCGCCACCCGCCATGATGGCATTGAGCCGGGGACGATTAAACGCCCACACTTCCGGCCAAATGTCTTCGCCCCGGCTGCCCAGTACCGCTGGGTGTTTACCCGTAATGCCCAAACTGGGGCGGTAGGCATCGTTGTAAAAACAGATATAGTCGGGTCCCCAGTAAAGAAACATGGGAAACTTGGAGTTCAGTAAAATACCCAGACTGATACACAAGCTGGCTGGCCAGGTATCCGGGGTTCCAAGCGAGGTCTTCGACCAGTCGAACTGCCGGGTAAGTTGACCCATTTCTCCACCTCCTTGTAAAAAGGGAAACGAATCAGTGTAGACGCGGGGTAAGGTCATAATTACGAAAACAAGCAATGCCGTCGGAGTAGGAAGGGTGGGTGATTGGTAACCGAACGCTTTTCATCCAGATCCCACTTTTGAAAGCGAACAATTTTCCAAAAAAGATTTTTGCTGGTTTAAGTCAAGCGATAAAAAACTGTACAGGCGGGTGTTACTGCGTGAAAAGAGTGTATCCTTTTACGCATAACCCGGTCAGAACTGGGGAATAGAATAAACAATCAATAAGAATGTGGTAGAGAGCTACTGGAAACAGAAAAGGGAAACTCAGGAATTTTCTGAAAGAAACGCATCCTTCAAAAACCAAGTCGTTTGTTTAATGAATGGTAAAGTCTGGCAAAAAAAATCCGGACTAAGCTAATGAGTCCGGATTTTAGAAGTATTCTTATTTTAACTTTTTGGGTGAAACCTCGGCTAAAACCATTTGGGCGAGCGAATGAGCATATTCGTCAATGGGAATGGAGCCAATGTTTGCTTGCAGGGCGATGATCACTCCATCGTCAGGGAAATTAAGCAGGTACGAACGCGTTCCTTTTACGGTGCCACTGTGGCCATACCAGGTTCGATCCTTCACATCGTTGCCGATCTGCCAAATAAGTCCCTGCCAAACGGGAGGTGGGTTGTCGGTTTTTTTCGCCCCCCACTGCTTCTCCCGGATGTTAAAGTGTTTAAAGTACAATTTATCAAGGGTCGAATTTCTCAATAAGTGACCCTTGTTAAGAGCCTTTACCAAATACAGCATATCTTCCGGCGTGGAAACAATACCGCCTCCGGCGTATTTATAACTCACATCCTCATACGGAGCATTGATGAGCACGCCCTTTTCATCCCGAACGTAACCCTTCCCGCGATGAGCCACAATGCGGGAAGGAACATCGAAAGAAGTCGCCAGCATACCCGCGGGCTCCCAGATGTTCTTTTTCAGGTACGCTTCAAAGGGCATGCCGGATACTTTTTCGACAATACCATGCATGAGATTACTCGAAAAGGAGGAGTAATTATAGTAGTCTCCCGGCATAAACAGCAGTGGGTCATCGCGAAAAAGCTTGGTCGCCTCTTCAAAATCCTCGTAATGACGCATTCGTTTTACCCCCTGATCTTCGCTATCCCGCTGATTGTAGTGACGGATGCCCGAAGTATGCGTTAGTATATGCCGGATGGTAATGGGTTTTTCCTTGCGGGGAAAATAGGGAAGGTATTTCTGAATTTCATCGTCCAGCCTGAGCAGGCCCTGCTCTTCTAATTGCATGATCGCCAGAACGGCAACGGCTTTAGAAATCGAACCAATATTATGTACCGTTTTTCCCGTCTGCCGCACCTGATTGTCCAGGTCGGCAAAGCCTACCCCGCCCGAAAAAGCCATCCGGCCCTGAATCATCACGGCGGCAGATACCCCAGGAGCACCACTTTCATTCGCCACTCGTTGGAGAAAGTTACGAATACGAGCCGTTTCTTCCTGGGATTCGTTGGACGAACGTGTCCACTGAGCCGATGCGGGTACGCTGATCAGAAGACTGCAAAAACTCAACAGGAGAAAAGAATACATTTTAAACATCTGTCAGGTAGGATTAAGGCGTAAGTAAGGTCGTTCGATCGGCTACGTTTTTGATTTTTTCTTTGCTGAAATACACCGGGAAGTACTCCCCCCGATTCCATTTGTCGAACAAATCCCGGTAGTGCGGATCGTCCGGATTTTCGGATTGCCCCGGACTATTTACGCCCAGCGTCTTATCCCAGTTTTCAGTATCTACCAGAATTCGGAACGAAGCTCCGTGGGTCTGATTCAACGTATTGCCCGAATTGTTGATCGTTTCCGCATTGCCACCCCGGGCAATTGGACCCAGGTTGATTTTTTGTTGCATGGCGGGACTTACCCAGTCACTAAAGGCGTGCGTGATTGTAATGTGTTTGTTGTTTACCTGTCCGTAGTTCCAGTTTTTAGAATCTTTCCCCAGCCGTTTGGTTAATACCTTTAGGGCTTCCTGCAAGGCTGTAGTTAATACCTGATTCCGGGTTTCGAGGGGCGTAGAGCCAAAAACCTCCGGCGGTGGTGAGAGCAGATAGTCGATTAGAACCTTCGTAGAAAGCCGCCGAAAATGAGCCTGAGCGGCTTTGGGTACCGCTTTTTCGTACACGTAGTCCCGCAGTTGGTTTTCCCATTCGCCGTAGATGGCCGCTTCTATTGATTCCGGGTTCAACCGGAAATCCCAGTTTTGTAGCAGGCTTACGGCTTTCTGAACCGATTCTTCGTTCGAAGGAAGAGCAAATTTCAGTAGAGGTACCAGTGTGCGGGCCGGAATGGACAGAACGTCATTCTGTAACTGCGAAAAATCACTCAGATTGAAGCGTTTACTACTGCCCAGCACTTCTTCCAGCCGATCGGTTCGGTACGGAGTTGACCATTCCCAACCGAGGGCCGTACGGGGTTGGTAATCGGGCGAGGTAAGGTTACTATTGGCCGAGGCAATGAAGCCTTTGGCGGGGTCGCTCAGGTGCGGTAACTGCTGGATGGGCAGATAACCCGCCCATTCAAATCGTCCGTCGCCGGGGACGGGTACCAATCCGGACCAGTTGGGGCGAATGGGTGCTAACGTTGAAACCTGCCAGCCGATATGCCCTTTACGATCGGCCCAGATCATGTTGAGCGACGGAAGCCGGGCGAAGGAGCAAGCCTCGCGAAACTCGTCCCAGCTTTTCGACTGATTCATACGAAGACTTGCCAGATAAGGGGCACAACCCACGTCCATCCAGCCCGCTCGCACGGCGTAAGCTTTATTGGTTTTTGCGTCTTCGAACACCACCGGACCGTGACGGGTGTATTTCAACTGTACCACCTGCGGTTGCTGACCTTTAACGGGGATCGTATCCGTCACGATTTTCATCGCCACCCATTGCCCTTTGTATTGATATTGATTCGGGTTTTGCGGGTTGAGATCATACACGTACAGATCCTCGCAATCCGATCCCGAGATGGTCAGTCCCCAGGCTCCGTAGTCATTATGACCGATGGATACACCGGGTAATGTCGGTTCGCCGGCTCCTACGACATTCCAGCCCGGAGCGTTGAGGTGAATCCAGTACCGCAGGGAAGGCGTAGACTGTGTACGGTGTGGATCATTGGCTAACATCGGGAAATGACTTTGCGACTTTTCGCCGCTCAGCGTCCAATTGTTCGACCCCACGTATTCTTTTTCCGTTTCGTACCAGTCCAGAAAGTCAAAGGTCTTTCCTACATCAGAGCCCGGCTTTTTAAAGCGTAAGGGAGCCCGGAAGGCATTGTACAGGCCCAGAATATCCTGCATTAGGGCGGCACCGTCTACCCCCTTTTCCAGCGTAAGTTTCGGTTCGGACGCGGGCGTGCGTGTCGGGTGAAACCAGTTGAGCTCCCGGGTTTTTTCTTCCCCCATGACGTGAACCTGCCGCCCAAAACTCAACTCACTCGTCAGGTTGGCAATCAGGCCTTGATGGCGACTGATGACGACTTCCGGTGTCCAGAAGCCAGGTATGCTTTTCAGTAATTTAAACTCGAAGGAAAGCTTGCTCGTATCCTTCCGAACCTCGGCTACCCGGGCGTTTACACCCGCAGTGTAGGCGGTAATGATGAGTTTACCCCTGGGATGATAATGAGCGAATTCCTGGTCGAGGTTCTGACGAAATTTAAACAATCGCGTACCCAGATCCCGCTTCAACTCCGAAGGTCCCAGCCACTCGGCGACGGTACCCGTGGCCTGCCTCCGCCAAAGCTCCAGCTGAAACATGCGGTCCGTAGCGGCGACGTAGCCCTGAGCAAAAAAGAGATCATGCTCATTTTTAGCGTAAATGTGCGATACCCCCCATTGGTCCCGAATGATCTCCACGGGTTGTTGTAGACCGGGCATTTTCAGCGTCTGGGTTGCCGACTGGCCCATGGCCTGTAGCGTGCCGATTATCCAGATGACGCCCAATAGTAAACGTTTACAATGCATACGCAGGAAGGATTACAGCGGAAGAATAGAAGAGAGGCCGGGAATGCCCCTCTCTTCCAAATGGGTAATTTATTTAGTTTTCGGGAAATAACTGACCTCGATCAGTTCCTTTACGTTTTTGAATTTTTTGTTGGGTTTAAGGTACTGGGCCAGAAAGTCGTAAATCTTCATGCGACTTTCCTTGGCCCCGTAGGAATCGATGCGGTTGAAGGTATGTCCACCGGGAGCGTCTTTGTAGATTTCGTATTCGAATTTCTTCCCATCGGCTTTGAGGGCTTTGATCAGGTGCTCGACTTCCAGTACGTTCACGTCCTCATCGTTGGTATTGGTGTGAATCAGAAGCGGGGTTTGGAGTTTGTGCGTGTTCCAGGCGGGCGAGCGTTTGCGGTATTCTTCCACGTTTTCATCCGCTGATTTCCCTAAGTGAAAATCCGCTGAATAGGCATCCCGGTAGCCCTGACTTTTGTAACCCATCCGGGCAATCAGGTCACTTACGGGAACACCCGCGTAACCGACAGCATATTCTTTGGGGTAATTGAAGAGATTCAGTAAGGTAATCATTCCGCCGTGACTCCAGCCGAGGATGCCCACCCGACTTTTGTCAATAAAATCGTAGTTGTCGAGCATGTAGTCCCGGCAACTTTTGGTGTCATCCACTTCCAGTCCACCGTAATCAATCAATTCGTAAAAGCCTCGGCCGTAACCCGTACTACCCCGGTAATCGGGGGCAATGACTACGTATTCCTGAGCCGTTAATTCCTTGACAATATGGGCATACGCCGTGTTGAAATTGCTATGGACGCCGCCGTGCGGGAGCACCAGTAAGGGATACTTTTTGCTCGGATCGAGTTTCCTGGGAATAAAAACGTACGCCGAAAAGCGAACGGGATTTTTGGCTCCCTGTCCCGTGGGATTTTTAATGACAGCTGGCGGTGGGCCCGTAATGATTACCTTATCAACCATCGCTACATCGCCCACTTTCTGCTCCCAGCTGAGATCATCAATGCCTTTATCCAGAGCATCGAAGCTGTGCTGGAGATTGGATAATTGCTTTTGTAAAGCCGCAATCTGGGCTTCGGGGCTGGCGGGTGTTTTACTTTGGCCCAAGGCCAGGGAGCTGACTAAACAGGCCAGAGCGATTCCAGTAAATTTTTTCATCAATCGTAGAGAGTTGTTAAGTGGTTTTAAATAGTACCCAAGGGGTATGATATCAGCTGTCGAAACGCTTTTCTAGCTCTGATACAAAGATTTCCTGGGTTAGTAAAAACGATTTAGCCCGCTTAAGTGGGGCCTTGTAAATCCAATACGGCCCCTTACCTAAGGAGATTACAATAACACCGCGTAGGTATAGTTCCAAAAAAACTACGGCTTGCCCGGATCGTAGCCAGACAAGCCGCTTGTTTATTGATCGCCGGGGTGGTATTTCTTCTCCATATGTTTCAGGACATCTTCTTTGTAAAAGTAAATCTCCTTGTACGTTCCGTCGATATAGCCCCGAACCTGATCGGTATAATGGGGGGACTTCGGATCGCTGCTGGCCCCGCCCGTCAGAATCGTTTTGGCCCGTAGTCGATCCCCAAACTCAACGGCGGCGAC
Organism: Siphonobacter curvatus; assembly: GCF_002943425.1. Taxonomy (NCBI): domain Bacteria; kingdom Pseudomonadati; phylum Bacteroidota; class Cytophagia; order Cytophagales; family Cytophagaceae; genus Siphonobacter; species Siphonobacter curvatus. Next base: position 396,453 of record NZ_PTRA01000002.1, on the reverse strand, counting down.
AAACGTATTGCCCGTAACCCCGTAACGTTTGTGCGTTTGGGGTGCTTTGCGACTCACATAGGCATTGAGCGAACCCATGAATCCGGGCGTGGCGGGAACGGCCCAGCTTGGTTTTTGGTCACTCGGCTCGCCTTCGGTGCGTTGAAAACGATTTGCCGTACCCCAGGGTACTTCCCAGGAGCCGTAGTCCTTTTTCAACTCACTGACCACCTGAGCCAGTGCCAGTACCTGCTCTCTCGCGGAAAGAAATTCAGTAGTCAGGGCAGCCCCGTTAGTCAAAGAATACTGCTCCTCCGTCGTCAGGGGGCGGGGCAGTCGGGCCATGTCCAGCTGGATGATTTTTTCCAGCCAGTGCACCGTCAGGGTAGTTGCCACCGATTGCGTATCCGTCTTAAAGTTCCATTGTTTCAGTACCTCAATTGGACCTTTGACGATAATTTTCAGGGAATCTGAAGTCAGGGACTGGTAAGCGGCGATCAAACTGGGTACGTAACGCTCGCCGCTGGGCAAATAGGCATCGTAGGAGGCCCGAACGACATCATCCATCGTGGCTTCTTTGAGGGGTGTCAGTACTTTTACGGCGTGAACCGCCCGCGGGGTATGCCCATCGGGGTGCATGTAGGCGGGAAGTTTCAGAATCTCCTGCGATAATTCACCGGCTCCGTACAAGGGCGTCGAATTGCAGTTTTGCAGCCAGCCGTTGGCCGGGTTGAGGTAGTGAGGAATTTCCGAGAGTTCGTGCGTACCCTGCCATTCCGTAGCCGCCGTGGTACCATCTACCGGACGTTTCCAGTCGAGGAGCGGGTTCTTTCGGGGTACGAAGTTGCCGTGCCAATACGCAATGTTCCCGTCTTTATCGGCGTAGAGTACGTTACTTCCCACCATGGCCCGTTTATTCAGGGCTTCGGTAAATTCTCTTATGTTTTTCGCCTTCATCTTCAGCCAGTGCATGGCCAGCAGGTCGATGTTTGGTTCGTGCGTTTTCAGAGCAATCCAGCGGGTTGCTGTCGCGTAGACAATGGGGCCGTGGTGTGTCCGGTACGTGACCACTTTGCGGGTTGCTATCCCATCCGCTTTTTTGTAGCGAATTTCGTGAACGGTGCTGTCGACGTTTTTCCAGGTACCCTCGTAGCGGTACATGAGTCTTCCATTTTTCCGTTGCACTTCTTCGGCGTACAGATCTTTGGCATCGGAAAGCGAAACCGGATGCATCCAGCCGCAGTATTCATTAAAGCCCTGAAAAATGGGGAATTGGCCCAGGAAAGGAGCCCCGTACGAATTGAGCCCTTCCTCACTGACCACCTGTATCTCAATCCGACCGTAGTACTCAGAGTGGGGATTGATCAGTAGAATAGGCTTTTTATTTTTCGTTCGGGAAGGACCTAACACCCAGCCATTGGAGCCGTCGTTTTTGGGCGGTTCGGCCGTGAAACTCCGACCCGGAATGGTGTGCGTATCGTTCAGGTAAAACGCCTTGAAATCCGCTTCTGAAACATTACTGCCCCCCATGGCGGGTACGTTATTCATCAGATTCATCCAGGGTTCTACCCGGGTAATGAGTTTGGGCTTTACGGCGGGATGCGTGGCCAGGTAGTAGTTAATTCCGGCAGCGTGGGCATCGCAAAGCTTTCGTAACCACTCAGGCGATTGCTGATAGTAGGCTTTGGCCTGCGTCGAGTCAATAAACAGATTAGACCAAAGGTCGCGGAGTAGGGCCGCTTCGCCTTCTACTTCTGCCAGTCGCCCCGTTCGAGTGATGAGAGAATTTTCTACTTTATCGAAGAACTCTTCACACTGTACGTACATCATGCCAAATACGGCATCAGCGTCGGTCTTCGCGTACACGTGGGGCACCCCGTATGTATCCTTGATAATTTCGATGCGTTTGGCCTGCGTACGCATGGCCTTCACTTCTTGGGGCGAAAATGAGCTCTGAGCCAGGACCGGACTTATACACAGCCCCAGTCCAATCGAGAGAAGAGAAATCTTCGAAAGCATTTTTACAACCATTGGTTCAACAAAACAGACGGGTAAAATAAGATTACTAAGGCAAAAGCCCGGTTTTCTAACTTACTATTTTGTAATACTTCATATTATTGGAATATTCTATGGTCAATTAATTATATCAAATCAGTTTTTCAGGAAAAACAAACGACGGATGAGCTGTTTTTCAAGTGGCTCATCCGTCGTCAATTCCTACTGATAAATGGAAATGGCATCGAACAGACTTGGGGCGGGCGAAGGGCTATTCGCATTGGAATTAAGCTCGTTCTGGGAATAGATAAACCGACCGGGCAACTGGCTGCCGATATTCGGTTTAAGTTTAATACCCACCGATTCCTTCCGCGTGCGACGTTCGTCGTTCCAGCCGATGTGCTGACCGTAGAAAGAAACGTAACGTTCTTCCAGAATTTCACGAAGCAGAGCATTTTCCGCCGTTAATCCATCCGTATTTTCCATACCTCCCGGAGCAAAATCTGCTGTAACGTACGGATCATATCGGTAGGTGCCGGCTACTTTGTACGTGGCGTGCAGGTACCCGCCACTATTGAGAAAATTGCGATACGCATTCAGATGCCCTAAAGCAACCTCAAAGCCTTTGCCCGAACGTAAGGCCATTTCGGCCAGCGTCAAAATGTTTTCCTGATAGGTGACTAATGGAAAACTGGCATCACGGGCAAAAAAGCCGCGGGCGGAGGCTGTCGTCAAGGTATTCGGTTCAATAATACCCGGAGCATTGACCCCGTTCTCCAGATAGTAAAACCGGAAACGGGCAGTCTCGTTGGTTTTGGCATTCCCCCGATACGTAGCCGTCTTGGCGGGATTCAATAGATTCGCGTTATACGCCGTTTCTGCTGTAATACTGCCTGCCCGAATGTTGGTCATGAAGCTATAATTCGCGTTTTCATTCACACTGGCAGTTGTTCCGTGCAGTCCGTACATGGAATTGCTAAACCCATTCACCCCAGAAGTAGCTGCCGTATAGGCTTCAGCGTATTGCTTCAAATCTAGATGTAAACGAGCCTTGAGGGTGTAGGCTACCTGTTTCCACTTTGTCAGATCACCTCCAAAGAAAATATCGCGGGTGCCAACCGTTCCAATGCCCGATTCTACGTCCGCAATGCCTTCATTGAGCAGTGTGATGAGTTTTGGAATCAATTCCTGTTGGCTCTCGAATTTCGGATTTTTGTATTCCGCACTATTACTGGCCTCCGAAAAGGGAGCATCCCCCCAAAGCTCCGTAGCCGTACCAATGTTCTGTGCCTGAATGATTTTGGTGATCCCCGCCATAACCCGGTTGCCCAGTGCGTTGGCTTTATTGATGGTAATAACTGCATTTTTATTGACGCCCGTGTAGAAGAGGTTCCAGTCATCATCAAAATTGCTGGCCGTAATCTGGTATTGACCGAAGGTACCAAATTGCTGAAAAGCTCCGGTCCCGTAACCGCTCCAGACAATCGTCAGGCGGCTGGCCATGCCTTCCTGAGCCGCCATGTGAGCAATCTGAGTACCGGTAAAAACGAATTCAGCCGAGGCATCGGTGGGGTTATTTAAATCCTGGTTCATGTCCGAAACCAGTGACTCGCAGGAAAGCAACGTCAGACTCAGCAGACCTGTCCAAAGCGATTTATAGCGAACGTTCATGGGGCTCTTAGATTAGTAATTAATTCGCAGACTGAACACGAGTGATTTCGTACTGGGGTTGTTAAAGTAATCGACCCCCCGGGCGTTTCCGACACCAGACACATTCGTTTCAGGATCGATGCCAACCACCTTCGTCCATAAGACCGGATTTCGGGCAGTAACGGCGAAGTTGATGGACTCGAGTTTGGTTTTTTTGCGGAAACCGGAAGAACTTAACTGATACCCCAGCGTAATCTCCCGAATACGGGTCCAGCTTCCATCGCGGACGAATTGTTCGGCCAACTGGCCCGAATGCCCACCAATGGTCGTGTAGAAAGACTGGTCGAGCAGCACTGGCCCGGCCCCATAATCGGCCACATTCCCCCGAAGCGTTGTTCCGGCCGGGTATAGAGTTCCGGCATAGTTATACATATCCTGGCTAAGCGTGACTTCTTTTCCTACGTCGGCATACGTACCGAAGTTGAGTAGCGTGGCACGGGTGCCTTCGTAGAAGTCGCCTCCCTGGAATGTTTCGAAAAGTACATGGAGGGAAAGATTTTTATAGGATAGGTTCGTTCCGAAGCCACCCCGCCAGTCGGGATTCGGATCGCCTACGATGCCTAAAACTGTACCTAATTTAGGAAAGCCGCGTTCGGTCAAATCCAAAGCTCCCGTAGCGGTGCGTTGGTAGACGCCGCCGTAAAAGGACGACAACGCATGGCCCACGTTGGCTACGGTACTCAGGGCACCACCCGTAAAGGTCACGTTTTCGGTACCCCCCAGATCCGTTACCCGGTTTCGGTTTCGGCTCCAGTTAGCAAAAATGTTCCAGCGAAAGTCTTTCTTCTGTAAAAGATTCAGGTTGAAATCCACTTCCATCCCTTTGTTTTCCATGCTTCCTGCGTTGGTATAACGCTGACTGTACCCCGTTGAACCCGCTGAGGAAACCTGCAGCAGAAGGTCATGAATTTCGTTTTGATAGTACGTATATCCCAGACTTAGGCGGTTTTTGAAAAAACGTAGATCTGTACCGATTTCCCATTCCGACTTGCGTTCGGGTTTTAGGTTGGGATCCCCCTGAATTGAACTTTCCACGAAAGCACCGCCACCATAACCCGAACCCGTCAGGTTCGTAGCCCAACTGCCAAAGGAGGCATTGATGTAAGGAGTTGTATTGCGGTACGGGTCGGGCTGAATACCCACAATACCATAGGAAGCCCGTACTTTGCCAAACGACAATACACTGCCCTGAAATACCGGTAACTGACTGAACTGCCAGGCTATATCCGTCGACGGATAGTAAAAGGTGGATTTGGACTGCGTGCCAAACGTCGAACCGGATTCACTCGCTACGGAACCGTTTACGAATACTTGGTTGTAAAAACCGAAATTAACCGTGGAATACAAGCGAGCCGTCCGACGGTGCGTTTCACTGTTGTAGGGATAATTATTGGCGGCCGTGGAGTTAGCAAAATTCATTGGAGCTTCTTCCAAGATGAAATTATTCATCAATCCTCCCAGGCTATTATACTTGCGGTCATTGATGTTAAACCCGACGACTAGCGTTCCATTTACTTTTTCACTAAAATCGTGACTGGCCCGGCCAATGACGTCCATATTCAACTCCGTTTCTTTCATAATCTGCTGTTCGTACTGACCAGCTCCGGCGTTGACGACGGAATTAACGGGATGGTTCGTAACCCGGCGATCATTGTAAGTATCGATACCCCCGCGACCCGTTAAGCTGAACCAACTCGTAGGGGTAATCACCACTTCCGAATTCATAATCAGGCGATCTACTTCGCTCAAGTTCGTCAACTCATGAATCGACCACAGCGGATCATTGTAGCTGGGGTTGGCTGATGCACCGAGGTAATTGCGGTACGAGCGTTGGCGGTTGGGAATAGCGGAAGCCGTGGGCGAAGCATAATAACTTCCTTTCCAGTAGCGACTGTCAAAATCGGGGGCAGACCGCAGCATTCCAATGTACAGACCACTGGTATTATCACCCTTCTGAATGCGGTTGGAAACCGTCCGGACGAAGTTTGCATTAGCCGAAGCCCGGATCACATCATTGAACTGCCGGGTGGTATTGAAGCGAACGGAATTGCGTTTGTAATCGCTCTGACCCGCAAAAATGCCTTTCTGATTCAGGTTACCTAAGCTTAGGTAAAAATTGCCTTTATCATTTCCGCCGCTGAGGCTGATGTTATTGTCGAAATAGGTGCCCGTCCGGAAGACGGCATCGCGGCGGGCATCGTTATAAATTTCCTGGGAATTTTTCTTAACAATGGGATAGAACGTTTTGCCGTTGTAAGCCTCGAAACGAGCCCCGTTCATGTTCAATTCATCGGCGGCACCCGAACGGCTGGAAATTTTATCCCCCCAGGAAAACTGTGTAGTAGGGCTGTAGACGCCATTGGAACCCTGCCCGTAGGTCGTCTGCAGGGGGTGAAGTACATTGACTTTATCAAAAGAAGCCGTCGAACTGTAACTAACGTTGAGTTTGTTATCATTGGCTCCCCGTTTAGTAGTAATCACGATTACGCCATTGGCCGCTCGTGAACCCCACAAACCCGCCGCCGAAGCTCCTTTCAGCACCTGCATGGAAGCAATGTCTTCCGGGTTGATGTCGTTCAGACGGGATTGCTGGGCCACCCCGCCCCGTGAATCCCCCTGTGTGGTGTTACTCATGGGCACGCCATCGATAATGATTAGGGGCTGATTGGAACCCGTAATGGTATTCTGCCCGCGAATCTGAATGTTGGAGCCCGCTCCGGGATCACCCGTCGATCGGTTGATCTGTACCCCAGCAGCTTTACCAGCTAAGCCGTTGATAACGCCAGTTTCGCCCGAACGTTTAATGTCTTCCGGTTTAATGGTCGAAAGCGTTGATCCTAGCCGATCCTTTTCTTCCTTAAAGCCCAGAGCCGTTACGACTATTTCGTTCAACTGACTATCCGAGGCCGACATCTTCACGTCAATAATGGTCCGTCCAGTCACGACCATCTCCTGCGTTTGATACCCTAAAAAGGAAAAAACCAGCGTGCTGGATTCATTCGGGACGCGAATGGTGTAATTTCCCGTAACATCGGTCGTTGTACCCGTGGTAGTTCCTTTGATCACAACGTTTACGCCGGGCAAGCCTTCCCCATTTTCATCACTCACTTTACCACGAATGGCAATGTCCATGAATTGAGCAGAAGAAGGGTCCGTTTTTTCTTTTTCCCGAGTGGGTGTAGGTACGGGAATTTCTTCGGAAGTTTCTTCCCGGTAGAGGATGTAGAAGTTCCTTTTCGCCTCCCGGTATTTCACCTGCTTGCCTTGCAGGAGTTCTTCGAGATCTTGCTCCAGCGAGAGACCTTTGGGCTTAAAGTTGGCGTTAATTTTCATTTCATTCAGGATTCCGGAACGAAAAGCAATAGAAACCTGATACTTTTTTTCCAACTCTTTGAGGTAGTCTTTTAGATAGATTTCTTTTTTCTGATGGGGATCGTTTGCATGCGTCCGGGCAGAGGCATACAAGGCAGGGGACACGTTCTGGGCCACGACCAGGGGACTTCCCAGGCTCCAGGATAACAGGAGAATCCGACGAACATTCGGGTAGTAAAAAGGCATCATGAAACAGGCTATGGATTTTACATGCGACTACATTCTGATGCAGGAAGTCGCGTTTGGGGTCTTACGATTTTCCTGACCAAAAATGACCTATTCGATCTTCATATTTCCGAAAATCGAGTACTGTACATGTTCCATTCGATGTAGCTGCGGCCTAAATCTCAGGCTATGTTAACTAGTATCTGAGATCGCTAACGAATTTGTATATACGTTAAATGTGTTATCCTTTTAGATAATAGTGTCCCTTGTTGCGGATAATGGTTAAATCGTATAAATCAGCGACGTTTTCCAGTAACGTTTCCGGCGATTGTCCCTGATGCGGTAGAGGGATGGAACCATACGCCGAACGGAGAGCTAGGGCGGGGTTGGTCAGTTGGACCTGCAGGCCATAGCTATCCCTGATTTTCCGGAGAATGTCGCCCAGCGACTCATCGTCCAGAATCCACTTCCCCTGCGTCCAGGCGTAATACTTCTCTGGGTCTGCATTAAACTGGATGTTTATTTTTTCTTGGTTAATCTGTTCAACAACTGATCCCGGTTTCAGCGTAATGGGGGCTGATTGTATTTTCCCTGCGGCTTTAAAAGCGATTTTCCCGCTTTTGAGAACGGTTTGAAGGATATTCCTTCGCGAAAACACATTAAATTCCGTCCCTACTACTTCAATGCTGGCTCCCGATGGTACATGAACCAGAAAGCCCTGATTGGTTAGTGTATGTTTAACGGTGAAGAATCCTTCCCCTTCCAGCCAGAGTTCCCGGAGACCGTCTTGCCAATCACTCCGGTACCGAAGTTGGGTATTAGCGTTCAGTCTGACCTTAGACTCGTCAGGCAATACAAAGGTTTTTACTTCACCATAGTTCGTTTGTAACGTAATCCACTGATCTGCATAATGGTACCAAATACTGCTCAATAAGCCCATACTGACTATAATAGCCGCGATTTTTCCGAGTAAACGGTTTCGTGCCCCCCCCCCGGGGATGTTTTGCTTTTTCCCAATTCCTGCCATTACCTTCTGTCTAACCAGCGATTTATCCTGTTCTAGGGCTGACCATAAGGCATGGTTTCGAATCGCTTCCTGAATAATGACTTCGGCTAACTCTACATTTCCTGGATCCTGACGAAGCCAGTTTTCCAGTTTTTCCTGATCCTCCCGACTACATCTTCCCAGGAAATAATTAATAACTTCTGTTTTTCGGCGGTGGCTGGTCATTCATTGATACGTTCAGGAGGTGGGTTGCGTCGTTGGAAAACGTTAGGTAATCTAAGCTGCGTACAGGTACGCGGAAAGCTTGTTCAAGAATAGAGAGACAATTTTAGGAAAAACTCCCTGAGTCTTGCTGTGTTTTTTTTTTGTAAGCTTTTTTGTCGTAGTTAATTTAATGCTTAATCTACTGAAATGGATATTTTAAGTATCTGAGGAAAAGTGTCTTAGAGATAATTCATCAATTCCCGGCGTAACAAGAATAAAGCCCGCGAAATTTGAGATTCTACGGTCTTCACGGAAATACTGAGTTTCTCGGCAATTTTGGAATAGCTCAATCCTTCTTCACGATTATACTGATACACTTCCCGAATACGATTGGGTAATCGCTCCAGGGCCTGATCGTAAGCCTGGTGTAATTGCTGGTGAAAAAGAAGATCCTCCGGCCCATCTAATCCGGGAATCTGTTCGTACAGTGGAAAAGGAGCGACAGTAATTTTTTTCTTTCGGCTGAGGTCACGCACTACAAAATTTCGGGCAAGCATGAGAAAGTACGCACGCGGATTGGCAATTTCATAATGCTCAAAATGGGCTCGCTTCTCCCAAACCATAATGAAAATTTCCTGAGTCCAGTCTTTAATCTGCTCAGGATCTTCGGAATACTGAGATAGGGTCCGGGTGACTAGCTTATAATATTTGTTCAACAGACTTTCCAAAGCTTGCTCGTCTCCCTGCGAAAGTCTGGTAAATAAAATATTATCGCCAAAACTGGATTTTGACATATAAAATTCAGTTTTAGTTACATATGGTGAAATATTATTTCATTTTGAATCAAAAATGCGATATTATTTTAAAATAGCTAGAAGGGATAGGGAGCTTTTTGAAAGTTTAGTTTAAGAAAAGATCAAGCGACCCGTTGACTTTACAAATTTGACAGACTGAGTTTCGTTCTCTAGGTACGGCTGATAAGTGGGAGAGGTTTTTATCATCTCACAGGTAATTGATGATTGTTGGTAGTTAGCTTATATTCAAATACCTGTATAAACGATATAAATCCGAATCTTGTCCCTATTGCGAAAACCGCCCATTTCCTTCACCCTGCGATAGCCGCGAGCCAGAGAAAGTGAGCAGTTTTCGTAATCCGAACTAATGATCAGCTGTCTTATCAGGACGAAAAAGGAGTTAGTCGTTACTGGTAATTAGTAGGTAGCCGTTTGGAATCCAACCGATTAAAATACCAGCAGCTTCGGCTAGACAAAAAAGGTACTTTCTCAACCTTTAACCAAAATAATGGCCCAGCCGCAGATCCTCAAGCAAACCGATATGAACGGGTTCCCAACCCAGAATTTCCCGCGTCTGAATTGCCGTTGCCGGACTATCGAAGGTGATAAACCGACTCATCCAGTCAAAATGATTACTGGCCTCTTCGGGCGATACGGAGACCACGGGTACTTGCAGCTCCTGTCCGATTAATTCCGCAATTTCCCGAACCGGAATGCCTTCGTCCCCAATGGCATTGTATCGCTGACCCGTTGCGGCTTTTTCCAGAGCCAGTCGGTATAAGCGGGCTGCATCTAATCGGTGTACAGCGGGCCAGCGATTGCTGCCGTCTCCCACGTACGCCGAAACGCCCTTCTTCCGGGCCAAATCAATCAGGAACGGTACAAAACCGCCATCGCCCTGATCATGGACGGAAGGCGGAAGCCGGATCACCGAAGCCCGTACGCCCGCCTCAGCCAAGGCCATAGCCGTAGCTTCGGAAGCCCGGTGCGTGGCCGGAGCCGCGTCCGCTTCCGTAATAATGCCTCCATCGCTAGGCACAATTAGAATTCCTCCGGTTACGATCAACGGACGATCGGTACCGACCAGGGCGGAACCGAGGGCTTCAATGGCCCGTTTGTCCGTTGCCGCCGCCGCCGCATACTGCGAAAAGTCGTGAATAAAGGCCGTATGGATGACGCCATCCGCTGCCGAGGCTCCCTCTTTCAATGCTTCCGCATCTTCCAGGCTACCCCTGAGTACGTCCACACCAATCTCCTGCAGGGACTGAGCGGAGGCGTCGGAACGGGCCAGGCCCAACACCTGATGCCCTGCCGCTAGCAATTCCTGTACAATGGCGGAGCCTACAAAGCCCGAGGCTCCCGTTACAAATACTCGCATGATCGTGTATGTTTGTGAGGCGAGTGTTCGAACGAACGGCTTGCTCACTCGCCTGTGATTACAAGGCAAAATTGAACAATCAGGACAGGCAAAAAGAGGACATTTGTCCCTATTTTACCGGTTGCCTGAGCTGAGCCTGTCGGATCCGCGTCAGCGTTTTCAAAGAAACGCCGAGGTAAGAAGCTACCATCCGCAAAGGTACGCGGGAGAGAATACCAGGATAGGCTTGAAGAAAATCCTCGTACTTCTCGGCGGGCGTGGCACTGAAGGTTTGGTAGAGGCGATTGCGACTGAGATGCAGATGCCGGGAAATCAGTTGTTCGGAATAGGTTCTAAGGTTGGGGATCGTTTGAAGTAACGTATCAAACCGATCGCGGTTCCAGATCATCAGCTGACTGTCTTCCAAGGCTTCAATGATGTAGGACGAAGGCGTACGGTGGGTGTAACTTTCGCCATCGGTGGTCCAGTTCAGTTCCGGTGAAAACTGCATGATGTGTTCCGTACCATCCGCTCCAATCCGGTAGGTTCGCAAGAAGCCCCTGGTGATGAAGATTTTATGCCGGCAGATTTCCCCGGCCTGTAATAAGATCTGTTTTTTGGAAACCGTCCGCTCCACCGCCGCCGCCGTAATCATGGCGATTTCTTCCTCAGACAAAGCGAGGTTTTGGTTTTTTATATAATTTTCAAAAATGGCTAACATCTCTTACTAGAGGGAATGGATAGCGTGCCGTTGCTCTTACGAAGATACTACACAAAAAAGCTTGGATGTATGTCTTGTACTACAATCCGCACGGCTGATTTGTCCTAGGATTGCAAATTATTTTACGCGTTCCAAAAAAGGTATGACATAAGGCTGTCGCTCGAGGCAGCGATTTTTGTACGGTCAAATCAATTATAACATCGTTACCCGCATGGAAAAGCGAACCATTGATCCCTGGAAATGGGGAGAGTACACCAATTCCGTACAAGCCGTTGAAATCAAACAGCCTACTGGCACGCTCTATTGTTCCGGGCAGGCCGCCATCGATGCTTATGGCCAGCCCAGTACGGCCGACATGCGAACCCAGTTACAACAAACCTTTGATAACCTAGAGCAACTCATCACGGAGGCCGGTTACAGTTGTCAGGGCATCGTGCGGCTGAATGTATATACAACCTCCACAACGGAATTTTTTACAACCTGTGGGGATTTGTACCAGTCCTGGATCGTCCAACACGGTATCAAACAGGCCACTAGCTTACTGGAAGTGAAAGGCCTTTTTCAGGGGCTAACGATTGAGCTGGAAGCGACTGTAGTGAAGTAAACAGGATACTTCTGATCAGCAAAAAGGTTCGGTAAACTACCGAACCTTTTTGCTGTGCTGTAAAAAGATAATTTACTGAATTATAGGTATTTACATCCGTTTGAGGTAAGTGCGAATCGGCTCATCCAAAACTTTCAGGACGAAATACGCAAACAGGATTAGTAAGACAACCCCGGCGATCATAATGACAACTAATTCACTCACGGGCGGCTTTTTTGCCTCGATGTAACTCAGGACAATCCACAAAAAAGGATAGTGCGTCATGTACAGCGGATAGGAAATATCACCCGAAAATTTACAAATCCGTTGTAACGCGGGCTCGACCGGCGTACCCGCTCCCAAGGCAATCAGTAAAGGAAAATAGAACACCACGAGCAGCGGATCGACCAACCAGTTTATCGCTTTTGAAAAAGGGACTAAAAACGTCAGGAGTAGTAAAAGACCCACTACACCAAAACCCAGTCGCGTACGAATGATCAAGTGGCTCCGGTACACGAGCATACCCGCCAGAAACGAATAGAAAACCCGGCTTCCGCCGCCCCAAAAGTTATCCCCGCCAAATCCCACGGCTAGGTACGTGGATCGGTGAGCTTCGTAGAACAGCGTACCCGCGGCAATCAGGGTTAAGATTGCCAGAACTCTGGTGGGTAGTTTGACCAGTACTAAAGCATAGAGCACATTAGCCAGGTACTCCCAAAACAGCGTCCAGGTGGGCGGATTGAGGTGAAACAGATTGAAGTACCGTTCGCGGACCAGCGGAAAGGGAATCATCAGACAGGAGGTAAGAAACAGGCCCAGCGTCTGACTGGCGTATACTGAATAGAGTTTGCTAAACGGATCAAAAACGAAGGTCAGTAATCCAATGACCGAACCGATTACTACTAGCGGATGCAAGCGAATCAGCCGTCTTTTTAGAAAGGTACGTACGCCCATCGATCCTAATTTATCATCGTACGCGTAGGCGATGACAAAACCCGATAAGCAGAAGAAAAAATCGACGGCTAGGTACGCGTGGGCAATGAAACTGTCGTGGTAGTCCGGAGTGATGAACTCCATAAAGTGGAAAATAACCACGGCTACGGCAGCAATGCCCCGCAAGCCATCGAGCACTTGAAAATGAGGTTTGGTCGGTACAGAAGAGGTCAGCATACAGGCTGTTAGGGTACTGGATACGGAGAAGAATTCCTGTTGTAAGCTGCTCAGCTACTCACCTCAGGAGCTAAAATGACGCGAACCAATCAAGCCTCCAGGTACGGGAATACCCAGAGGCTTGAAAAAATACAGCGATTCGCCGTCTAGCGAAGCTGGCGTTGGAAAAAACGCAACGCTTCTACGTGTACGTCGATATCCTTTGGGTAATCGTGCTTGCCACCAATGACTTTCAACAGGACTACTTCGGGCTTCCCTTTGGCTAGGTACGTATGTCGTTCTACAGTACGGCCATCGCTGGGGTCTGTATCCGGGAGTTTTTCCATCGTTGGTTTACCCCGATATCCCGCCAGCTCGGCCCAGTAGGCAAAGGTGCGGTCGGTGGACCGTACACGGCCCATATTCATGTTCGGCCCCAGATCAACAACACCGCCCTGATACGGGTTTACGTTATCTTCCGTACCGTTGATGATCAGCATGGGTACGGGTTTGCCCGCGGGCGTACAGTCCAGATTATCAGTATCGGGCAGATTGGCGATGATGGCCGTTACGGCCCGGAATCGATCTGGCATCGTCAGGGCCAGTTTATACGCCATGTGACCACCCCCGGAGGTGCCCACAGCAAAAACCTGCTCCGGCTGAATACCGTAATGCCGCTCAAAGTATTCGATCATGCCCGCAAAGAAAGCCTGCTCGTTGACGTCCTCCTTGTTCGCCAGGGCGGGCGAAGCTTTCCGACATTCATTCCAGTACCGTTTATAGCCATCGGGGTATACCAGCAGCGTGCGGGTGGCCTGAGCCTCCTGTTCCGCTTTTTCGGTGCCCCGCATCATGCCTTTGCCATCGCCGCCCGATCCGTGCATGACGAAGGCCAGACTTTGGGGTTGCTGACCTATGGCGGGTTTATGAAAATGGAAGACACGGTAATTTCCTTCAATTAGTAAAGAGTCCGTCAGCACTTGAGCGTGTGATCCAGTGATGGATAACCAACCCAGCAGGCAGGCAAAGACAATACGTTTCAACATTACAATAGATTTAGCATGCAAAAAGTAACGAAGATCGGAGGCACCACGCTCGGATTCAACAATTCCTGAAAATTTTCCATGCGTTAACGTTGGACCTGTTTAAAGAGAACATCGATTTTTGCGTGGACGGACGGCGGACTGACGCGGTACAGTTCGTCCAGCAAATCCGTCGAAACCGGTGACGCATTCGGATAGGCGTGGGCCGCCAGCAGCCGTCGCAGGGCCTGATTGACGCGTTTTTCACCGATTAACTCGCTCAGTTGATACATCGCTACCAGCCCTTTCGAGTAATGCAGGTGATCGTTTTCGGGTTTGACCCGATACAAGGGTTCTTCCGTGGTGAATCCCCGTTCCTGCTCGTAAATCCCCCGGTGTAGGGCGACGTGTTCCAAGGCCTTTTCGTATCCCAGCGTATGCTTGACCAGCATTAGCTCGGTATACATGGCCAGTGTTTCGGTTAGTAACTTACTACCTTCGCGTTCGTCCGGCACCAATTGATTAGCCCCCCACCACTGGTGCGAAAGCTCGTGGGCGGCTAGTTCGTTGATCACGTCCTGCTGCCGATCTCCGGCCAGATTGGCGTGAAAGAGAAGGTCTTCCGTCATGAAAATACTGGCTGGATACGCCGTGCCCGCAAAGCCCGAGGTAAAGGAGGAAACTTCAGCAAAACGAATGACCGCAAAGGGATACGGCCCAAATTCCCGCTGGCAGTAATCGAGTGCCCGCTGCGTCCGTTGGATCAAATGATTCACATTTTCCGAATGTTTCGGGTCGTAATACACCTCGATACCCGTACCCCGATGGTTCACCCGACGAAGCTGATAGTGAGCCGAGGAAAGAGCAAAACGAAACGGGACCGGAGTGGGCGTCTGAAAATGAAAATACCGGCGATCCTGCTGCGTCCACTGCTCGACCAGTGATCCAACGCCTACAACGGTCTGAGCGGCGGGCGTCGAAACGAGCATATCCAGTCGAATAAAATCCGTCGGACTGCGGGGAGCTTCCAGCGGTCGTAAAGGACTGGCGGGGCCTAATCCTCTGTTTCGCCGCTCTTCCGGCGAGCTAATTTCTACATCGGTCTGATAGCCAATTAGCGGAAAATAATTACTGAGACGGAGAAACGTTCCATTTTGCACGATGGCATTAAAGGATTCATGGCCCGAAAAACCGTCCCAACCCGAATGAAAGGCGAAATGCAACTGAGCCGTATCGCCGGGCTGCAAGGGTTTTTCCAAACGCATAAGCTGTGTCTGATGCGACAGAACTTTACGCAGTTGCCCACGTACCCATACCAGCGAATCCAGTTCGATTCCTTCGGGGAGGGTCCACAAAACCTGATCAAGGGTCTGGGATGATTGGTTAACGAGCTGATACGTACCCCGTACCCGGTACCTGTGTTGCTCCGGAAATAAATCGACCTGCGTTCGAATGTCCGTTACCCGCGGCTTCGGCTGATCGCGGAATCGACGAAACTGCTGTTCATACCACTGCTGCTCCGCGAGCCGATCGCTACGTTTGGGAACTTTGGCGTGAATGGTCAGGCCCAGCGTAAGACTTCCAACGAGGAATAATACCAGAATTGGTATACTCCGCAGGTGGGGACTTTTTCGCTGTACCGTAAACGTGAGCAGGAGCAACACAACGCTCCACCCGTAGGCCAGTCGCCAGCTAAAGCTTTCCACGTACGCGTCCCAACCATTCATTTCGCTGTAACGCCCGCTGTACGGTGCGGCCAGGCGAATCAGTGGATGCGTGAGTCCCAGAAATTTACCCAGGGACGTGGAAACGAGTAGCACCACGACGGTCGCCACCAGCAGGCTCATTCCTTTTTGGGGAATGAGCCAGTATAGGCATAAGGCTAGTCCACTACTGATGCTCACCGGCAAACCAATGAACGCATACAGAGCTGCGTAAGCTGACCAGTCAACGGTGGGGTACTGATACACCCACTGAAAGACCAGAGCCACCCCAATCACCAGCGTAAGCATCAGCACGTGAAGTAGGCTTAGGCTGAGCCACTGGGCTACTAATTGCGTCACCTGCTCGGCGGGCGTGGAACATTCCAACAGGCTAAAACCTTCGTTGCGGCTCCGATAAAAGAGTTCATGGCTATAGAATAGTACGATGCAGACCTGCAAGCCCGGTAAGTTGGCCAGAATCCGGTTGACAAAAACGGCCGTAGTCGCGTAGCGTTCGGGCAGACGAATGCCCTGATCCAGCGTGCCGTAGTATTCCATGGCCATATAAAACACGAGACTCAAGACCAGCACCGCAAAAGGAATGCTTCGGATGATCCAGAGCAGACTAAGGCGAACTTCGCTGATGAGGACGGAATAATGGTAAGCAATTCCCTGAGCAAAACCCGTCAGAGGTCGGTATTGCCCCTGAAAGGAATGAGCTAAGGATTTAGGCGAACGACGACTTTTCGTAGGGATCTGAAACCGATAGCGAAGTAAACTGAAACCGATGACCAGTCCGGAAAATAATAGATACCCGCATCGGTTGAGGAGCAATACACCGCTAAGTTGTAGGAGTTGACTGTTTTTCTGTACTACGTTCCAGTGATTCGTCTGCTGATAAAAGGCAGACAATCCCAACGGATCTAGCAAGGCAGTTAAAAACTGAGCTTGTTCCGACGCAGGTAAAGCGGCAGACATGAGCGGCGAGCCCGCATACAACATCACGACCAGATAAGCCATGTACAACAGCAGGGCGACTATGTACACGAGCAATTTTCGGGAGCTGAACCAGGCTACGCCGCTCAGCAGAGCCACGTACAGGAAAAGGTTCGGTACGCTGAACAGGAAAAAAGGCTGGGCGTAATACGTGCATTGAAAAGTGCCATTGTATTCGGTCTGCGTGAATTGGGAAAGCAGTACGCCCGTGCTGAGACTCAGCATGAGCAAAGCACTCAGCAGGAAAACCGCCGTAAACCGTCCCATCAGAAAGGGAACCTTCTTTAGCGGCAGGGCGTACAGAACCGTCTCCAGGTTGGCGTCTTTTTCCCGAAAGAATACCTGAGCCGAAAAGAAAGCGGTAATAAAGATGCCGGCCAGATTGAATAAACCCGTAAGGTGCGTAAGAGCGTAGCTGCCGTACCGGGTCAGTTCTCTACTGGGACTAAACGTAAGCTGTGAGCCAATGAAATAGCCGATAAACAATGCGAGTGCCAGACTTAGATAAAAACCGGGTTTGCGGAAGTACGAGTGGAGTTCGAAGGTAAACGTCGCTTTCATAACGCAGGTTGATTGAGGGTATGAAAATAAACGTCTTCCAGACTAGCCGCTAAGGGCTGATAATCGGGCCCGGGACAGCTAGGTGCGTAGTAGTGGGCCACGTGCGTACCGCCGACCAACTGCATCGAAAGCAGACCCGGTTGGGAGGCAGCGAGTTCTGTTTTAGCGACGCGTCGCTGCCAGAGCTTACCTTCCAGATTTTGAATGAAAGCTTCGGGTTTGCCGCGAGCGATGAGTTGACCCCGATTCATAATGGCCATATCGGTACACAAGTGCCGCACATCTTCGACCAGGTGCGTAGACAGGATGACGATTCGTTCTTCACTGATTTCACTGAGCAGATTATTGAATCGCAGGCGTTCTTCGGGGTCGAGGCCCGCCGTAGGTTCGTCCACAATCAGTACTTTGGGGTCCCCGAGTAAGGCTTGGGCAATCCCGAATCGCTGTAGCATACCTCCCGAAAACCGATGAGCTTCCTGATGCCGTACGGCATAAAGGTTCGTTTTTTCGAGTAAGGCCAGCACCTGTTCCGTTCGGGATGCCCGGTGGGTAAGACCTTTCAGAATGGCTAGATGTTGGAGTAATTCGTAGGCCGATACCTTGGGGTAGACGCCAAAGCCCTGGGGTAGAAAGCCCAAGTGTTGTTTGAAGAGCCGGGGCTGTTGCCGAACGTCGAGGTCATTCCAGTGGATTTCCCCCTGATCGGCGGTTTGCAGGCCCGCCAGCGTTTTCATGAGTGACGATTTACCGGCTCCGTTGGGTCCCAGTAAGCCAAACATACCCGGACCGAGATCGAGCGAAACATCGTTGAGGGCTTTCACGCCATTGGCGTACGTTTTGCTAAGGTGTTGAATGCGTAAGTATTGCATAGTTGAAATGACATAGCGATTCCCGCTCTCGCTGAAAGCGGGAGTACAAGAAAAGAGGAAGGGAAAAAGGGCTTAGGGCTCGGCTACGTATTCAAGAATATCGCCGGGTTGACAGTCCAGAATCTGACACAGTGCTTCCAGCGTATCGAAACGAATGCCCTTAGCTTTGCCTGTTTTGAGGATAGACAAGTTGGCTGGTGTAATGCCCAGTCGCTCGGCTAGTTCTTTACTCTGCATTTTCCGGCGGGCGAGCATGACATCCACGTTGACAATGATGGGCATACTAAATAATTAAGTCCTGTTCATTTTGAAGCGTAAGCCCCTGTTGAAAAATAACAGCTAGAAAATACGTAAATACCCCGAGCAGGAAATGCAGGCTGATAAGTACCTCTACCGGCGAACCAAGGGGATAAACCAGCGAGATCAGCACGGTTACCAGGGTGGGTAATAGCAGATTCCCCCGGTAAAACCACTGCAATTGCCGGATGCCGTAGGGGGTAAACAGTCGGGTTTGGGTAAAAACCGTAAAAACCCGGCTCACCAGATAAAAGAATAGCGTATACATGCCCAGTAATAACAGAAACATACACAGATAGCCGGGATTGTATTCTCCCAGTAGGTACGGCTTCGTCGTGAAGGGATAATAAATTTCAAATCGGCTTTGCTGCTCATTTACATGTAATGACCAGCCCGTGGCAAAAGCCAGGGCAGAAAGTACAAAGGAAAGTCCATAGCCCAGGGCCGCCAGGCGGGTCAGGACAAACAGGATGCGGGAGATAAAACGAACGGTTGCCATCGGTAAGAATCGTTAGACCTTACAAAGCAACAATTAATTATCGTAAAACAATAATTAATTAAGAAAAATAATAATCTTTTGGGAGGAGACCCTATGTCCTTTCACTTAAGCCGTACCACTTCGTAGCCGCGTGTCCAGCGGTAATACTCGCTGGTGAATCAGCTGAACGTCGATATAGGCCGGGTGACGCGGATGTAACAAAAGGTTGTACGATTCAGGCATGATGACCGAGGGTACGCCTACGGCCAGACAAAAGGGATCTTTCAGCCATTCTTTCAAAATCGTCTGGCTGGCGAAGAGGGAGGGAGCGTTCCAGTATGCGGGCAAATGACTGGGATTCAGCCAGAAAACGGTTTGCGGATCTTCGGGTAGGCGGAGTGTACTGAGCCACAAACGGGGCAGCTCGCTCGTGAGCAGGGGCGGCAGGTGGACCAGCGTTTCCAGCAGGGCCAGTTCCGGCGTTCGGCTGGTGTAGAGAATACCGATGCCTTTGGGGTTCCAGCGACCCCCGTATTTATAACTTCCCACCGTCGACAAGGGGTCCGTGTGGTAAGGTTCTTTGTTGATACGAAATACGTCCATGTACTTAACTAATGATTCCCCATTCAATCCGACCGAGTACGTCTTCGGCTAAGGCAAAGCCTGAAACGGTATCCAGTACGGCAAGCGGCGACTGGGCTTCCTGTTCGCTGGTGGCGGGGCTGCTGTACGCTTCGGCAACCGGGGCTTCAAACGATCCCATACTTCGTAGCGGTGGTGTAGGCCCGGGTTCCTCGGTACGCTCGGCGTAGGCTAATTCGGGCAGGGGGGTATGCAACCAGCGACTAACCAATTCCGACCGACCATCGAAAACGTTTAGACTGTGCCGGAGTAAGCGTTCCAGTAAGAGCAAACGCTCGCTGGCGGCCAGGGAAAGTACCTCCGAGGGAGTTTTCCCGTGCAGACCCCGGACGGACATATTCAGTACGTGAGCCATTTCCTTGTCGCTCAAGCCGGCAAGGGCGGCTACTTCGTCCACCCGGGCACGTAGTACGCCTTGCCGGGCTTGTTGGATCAGATGCGTTACGGGCAAAACAGCTTGCATAGAATGATTTTACTAGTGTATGGTAAATATACACACACACGAGTGAAAAAATTCCATTTTGTCGTATTCTTTTCCTGGGTAGGTGAAAATCGTTGCGTTAGGACGAACAAAAAGCAACGAAAGAACGAGTCCATGCGGTGAAATTTCCCGTTGGCAAGCCCTTGAGAAATTCTACAAGAGATTATTCCAATCGAAAATGCGGATTATAGATGATTCCCAGCGTATTACCAAAGGGATCCTGTACCGTGGCCACGAAAATACCGCCGCCTACTTCCTGGGGTTCTTCCAGCGATTTTGCTCCCTTTTCCAGCAGCGATTGATACACCTCGTTGATGTGCTCTACGCCCCAGTACGTAACGGGCGAACCCAGAGCAGGTGCCAGATGTGGGTCCAAGCCTAATTCATAACCGCCGACATTGTAGCCCACGTAAAAAGGCTCATCGAAGTACGGAGCAATACCCAAAAAACCGGTGTACCAGGCCTTGGTCTGTTCCAGATCAGGAGCGGCGTAAATGGTGGTTCGGAGGCCTAACAGCGGAGATGCCATGCGTTAGCGGTTCAGTGAGATGACGAGGATGAAAACTAGAATGAGCCGCCAAGATAGCAAACCTGACTTTTAATGAAAGATACTCTCTCGAAACGTTTGCACGAAAAAGTGCATCGTCTACTCGCTTTAATGTAGAGAAGAACCAGGCAAGATGAAACTTTCTGAAAGCAATCTGAATTCCTTGGGATGGCGATCAAGTAGGAGAAAGGATCCGTACGCTCCACGATTAAACTGGGAGTCTGTATACAACGCGAGTAATTAATTACGTATGAAACGAGGCAGGTCGCTCGTATAGAGGAATGCGAATAAAAGCTAGGCTATGAAAGATACAAAAGGCTTACTCCAACAGATCAGACATCACGATACGCTGGTGTTGACCGTCAACGAAAACTGTACGAAACCACCATCAGAACGAGTTTTGCAAACGCTACTGCAACCTCATAAGTTGTCGTACTACTATTTTGTATTTATGGATCAGGGAGCAGCCACGTATATGGCGGATTTGCAAAACGTGATTCTATCGGACAGCCAATTGTTGATGGGGTTGCCGAATCAGGTGTTCGCCAATTCGTATTCGCACGCCCGGACTCAACATTTTAAGGTTGGTTTTGATGAAACCACGCTGGCCCTATTACCGCAATCCTATTCCTTTCTGCTCAATCCGCATCAATTAACCACTATTACTTTCAATCCCGCGTCTAAACAGCGGGTCAAGGCTCTGCTGTCCGTATTATTTCAATTGCTCCATGCCTCGGAACGACGGGCTGATGTACCGATCCTTCTAGCCTATTTAAACGCCCTGCTAACGGAATTCAATAGTGCCTACTTCGAGCAAAGCCAGCAGAAGGTACGTTCAAATCCCAGACTGGCCAAATACGCGGCTTTCAAACAAGTAGTGGAAAACCATTTAACCGAACAACCGGAAATCTATACCATCGCGGAAGAATTGTCCCTGACCCCGAGCGGCTTGTACAGTGTAGTGAAGGAATTTTCGGGGGTTTCGCCCAAAGAATGGATTACTAGCCGATTAATACTGGAAGCCCAACGTAAACTACAGTATTCCAGCGTTTCGGTCAAAGAACTAGCCTACGAGCTGGGTTTCAATGATCCCGATTATTTTTCGAGGGTATTCAAAAAAAGAACCGGCAAAAGCGTCCGTTCCTTTTTGACGGAAGGGCACGATTTGTCCGGTAAATAACACGATTAGTCCAGAAGCCCTGGGTAGGGGCTCGCTACTTTCGCCCCGTAAGTTTTAAACGGTTCAAACAATGAAAGTAGCATTAGTAACAGGAGCCAATAAAGGCATTGGGCTGGAAGTAGCCAAACAGATCGCTCAAAAAGGATTTCAGGTGTATCTCGGAAGCCGTGACCTGGCTAAAGGCGTACAGGCAGTAGAAAAACTTCAGGCAGAAGGATTCAGCAACGTCGAAGCGATCGCTTTGGATGTGACGGACGAAGCCTCGGTTCAAGCCGCCCGCGAGCGTATCGGTCAGCAAACGGAGGTTTTGGATATATTGGTCAACAATGCCGGTATTTCGGGTGGATTTGAACAGTCGGCCCTCGGGTCACCCATCGAGCAGTTTCAAACCGTGTACGATACCAATCTGTTCGGCGTAATCCGAGTGACGCAGGTATTCATTGATTTGTTAAGGAAAGCCGCCGAGCCGCGAATTGTTAATGTTAGTACCAGCATGGCTTCCCTTACGCTGGCCGCCGACCTGACTTCGGAGAGCTATCCCACCCGTTTTGTGGCGTATCAATCTTCAAAGACAGCCCTGAACATGTACACGATCAATCTGGCGTACGAGCTTCGCCATACGTCCTTCAAGGTAAATGCCGTTTGTCCCGGTTATACGCAGACCGATTTTACCAATCATCACGGGACCAGTACGGTAGCCCAGGCCGGCGAACGGATCGTTAAATACGCAACGATCGGATCGGATGGACCAACGGGTAAATTTTTCAGTGAAGAATACTTTCCGGAGCCGGCTAACTGTCCCTGGTAAAACCGGAACACCACTAGGTACTTCCTGGTGGGGTTTTCTTCTCTTAAGAATAATGCAGAGCGTCTCCCGCCCGCGTTCCTTATCTTCGGATGATCCCTTACTCCGCTTTTTTCACCGCCCGCATTTCCCGGATAAAGAAAATACCGTCATATGCCAAATTCCAGGGAATGGCCGCGACGCGGCCTGGAATCGTAAAATGCATAGGTGATTTCATCAGAAAGGGTTCTTGTGGGTAATTGTAGGTAGCGTTGTAGAAAGAGAAATCCACAAAGCCGTAATGAATCTGCTCTGGTATCCAATTCTCGAATCCGTTTTTGTGCGGGGCCTGAACGGAAAACGTCGGTGCTCCCAATCGCCCGGCCGTTCCCTGGTACGAAGCAAAACCGAGTACATAGGTTTTCGTCGCCCCGTCTCTGACAAACGCAGTACCCATGTTTTCAAAAATGACCTGATCGAATTGTTTCGCCTTACTTTTGATGTGATCGGTATACTTCATTACGTGCGTATTGGCCGCCCAGACGATCACCTTTTCGTTTTTATATTTTTCATTCACGACATAGTTAAGATTCACCGCCATCGCTTGATCCCGTACCCGATTAGAGTTCCTAGTGAGGGCCTTCAGGTTTTCGACGACGATCTGCCAGTATGAGGAATCGTTATTGGCAAGCTGGGCCTGTCGTATCGTTTGCAACCCGTCTTCCAGTACCTGAACCATTTCATTCGTAAAAAACTCAGGATTAAGGGGTTTAGCCAGTAAGGCGGCTACGGCCTCAAGGAAGGTTTGGTACGCGGCGGCCGTGGCGAATGTTGCATTTACATGGGTTTCAACCAGGTGTCGATCCAGGTCTTCTTTCAGGTGCTGAAAGCTGTACGCTTGAAAAAGCTGGGAATCAAAACCCGTAACCTGCAAGGGTTGCTGAGTTTGGAAGGTGTGCGGGATATAGTTTTCGAAGAGGTACTGACAGGCATCACTACGCGTCCAGATGGGAAAAATGTTTTCTCTGAAAAAAGGGATAAGGGTTTCGGAGCGTTTCGCTACTTCATCCCAGCCTTTCGTTAAGCCATAAAAGTCACTTTCAAAGGCAAGTACATTAAAACCCTTCTGTTCGTGCAGGTATTTGATTAAACGGGTTTTGGCAAGAAAGGTCGTTGCGTCCCCGTGATCCTGTTCGCCCAGCATTACTACGCGGGCATCACCAATGGCCTTACCAATCGGTTCTAGGTCCCTATAGTCGGCAGTAGAAGTCTCCACATGCTCAATATTGACCGTATGTTCAGTGACATATTTTTTAATAGCCTGACTAAAGCAGGGTAAGACCAGAAGAAGCGAAAAGGTAGTAAAAAGTACTGCTTTCATCGCAAGACGATAAGGATAGGCGTGGTAAAAAACAGCGTTTTTTGTCTAAAAACGTCTTGAAAATGAGGATGCGGTTTAGATAGGAGAGGTTGCATGAAATTAAGGATAGAATGGGTTTGAAAGGTTTAGGCACAACTCTTTTTATACCAGTTGGAGCAAAAATTACTACGATGGACCTCAACCGATTTATAGAAGCTCAACAAGAAGAGTATGCTCAGGCTTTGTCTGAAATTAAAAACGGGCGGAAGCGGAGTCATTGGATGTGGTACATTTTTCCGCAGTTGAAAGGACTCGGTTATAGTCACATGGCCCAGCACTATGGTATTGCGGACCGGGCGGAGGCTCAGGCCTATGTACAACATCCCGTGCTCGGGCCTCGTCTTATCGAAATTTCCCAGGCCCTGCTGGATCTGCCGATAGCCAATGCTACGGTCGTTTTGGGAAGTCCCGATGACCTGAAATTACGTTCCTCCATGACCCTGTTTGCTACGCTCGAAGCAAGTGATCCCGTATTTCAGCGGGTACTGGATAAATTCTATCAAGGAGAAGCGGATGCCCAGACGCTACATCTACTGGGTTAATCAGCTGATAATCGGACACTGGTATTCCATTGATTGCAATCGACCCTACGTCCCAGACCCTATTCCAGGCTCGTTCCATTGGAAGAACCCATCGACAGGGCTTCCCATGGGTACAAAAGGGAATAATTCGTTGACTGTTGGGTTATAAACGGTCGATGACAGAACCGCCTGACATTGGTCAGAAGTAAGTCCACATAGGGTACACAACAATGGGTTTAATTCGGTACGGCGTCTTCATATCTTACAAAAATGAACGTATGGGTACCTTCGTCCATCGACCCCAGGCGACCCCGGCGGCCAGTAGTGTAAAGATAACATTTACACCAATGAGCGATACCTCCCCGCGGGCGATGTGAAAAATACTGGCGGTGATCATCAGCAGAATTACTCCCACCGCTGCGAGCGGCGTCAGTGCAGGTTTCACGTTAACCAGCATCGGTAATACCAGACCCAAAGCTCCCAGTACATCGACCATTCCGGTAAGCGTCACCAGCGATCGGGGTACCTGATTCGTCCAGGGCCACATCGCCGCTAAGGTATCCAGGGGTTGAAATAGTTTCATGCTGGCGGCCCAGAGCAGGCTTGCCGCCAGCATGAGTTGGATAAGCCAAAGGGTTACGTGCAAGATTCGGTTCTTTTTCATGTGCTGATTGATTTGGAATGGCACGAAACTAGGTAAGTTTGCTATCCTGTAGAAAGCACTATCCGCTGGGATAGCACTTTCCAGTTGGATAGTAACGTACCCTTAAAACCCAGTCTGATGCTTACTAGCGAAGGTTGCCCTAGTACGATGTTATCGATCAAAGATGCCCTGGAGGCTCTGGAAGGGAAGTGGAAATTGCTGATTTTGTTCGCTTTATCTTCTTCGGGGCCTAAACGCTTTAAACAGATTTCCAAAGAGGTCGCCGGGATTACCGATAAGACACTATCGAAAGAATTGAAATTGCTCGAATCGAACCAACTCGTGAAACGGGAAGTGCATGATACGTTCCCACCGACGGTTGAGTACTCGATTACGCCGCACGGGCTGTCGCTGGAAAAAGTAATCGCAGAACTGCATTACTGGGGACTGGCCCACCGGAAGCAGATTATTGGAAAGTAAAGAATGATTCGATTATGAAAAGGGCTTTGTGTAGCATAGCGACCTACTTTACCGCATAGCCATTACTGCCAGAATTTAAAAATGAACCCAAACGGGAATTTTTGAATGCCTGGGGAAGTTTAGACAGCACGAACTACGTTAAGTCACTGGAGGACGACCTCCCCCACGCAGGGAATCGCATTCGGGACGGCCCGGCTTATTTTAAAAAAAGCCAAACCATGGCCTGGATCTATTTAATTTTCGCTGGACTGCTGGAAGTCGTCTGGGCGTACTTCATGAAACAATCCGAGGGATTCTCTCGCCTTACCCCCTCTATCCTCACGCTTATAGCCATGCTGGCCAGTTTCGGGCTGTTGTCCGTAGCCATGCGAACCTTACCCCTCGGTACGGCTTATTCAATCTGGACGGGCATAGGAGCGGTAGGAGCTTTTCTGGTGGGAATCATTCTACTGGGTGAGTCAGTTAATTTCACTCGCATTTTGGCTGCTGTGTTAATTATCGCAGGGCTGGTACTAATGAAAGTTTCTTCTTCTCATTAATTGCTAAGAGATGTAAAAGGCATTCTCTGGTGGTAAATAATAACGCACTAAAAAATAAACCCAGTCTTCGTACAAAGACCGGGTTTATTACTTTTTACCTAACCGCGAACTACTGCTTGATCACTTTAAAGGTTTCTACCGTACCGTTCACAAATTGTAAACGTACCACGTACAAACCCTTGCTTAAGCCCTGCATGGAGAGCTGGCTACCGGGACTTGAGGTACGGTAAACAGTCGTTCCCATGGAAGAAAGTACCTGTACGCCCTGTAATTTGGTCTGATCCTTCACATGGAGTGTCAGTACATCTGCTACCGGATTCGGATACACGCTGGCCTGTGCGGCTAATTCGAAAGCTATACTTTGAGAACGCGTGAGTTCCGTGTAGCCATCGAAATCAACCATCCGCAGGCGGTAGTAATTTATACCATTGGCTGGATCTGTGTCCAGGAAGCTGTAACGTTGCTCTGCAGTACTGTTGCCTTTCGCAGCTACTGAACCAATGGTTCGCCAGCTACGGCCATCCAGACTGTGCTCCACTTCGAAGCTTTTCGTATTTTTCTCTTGTGCCGTAAGCCAGGTTAGCAGAGCCGCATTTCCTTCCTTACTGACCTCAAAACGGGCCAAGGAGACGGGTAACGCCGAGGATACGGAACCAATGGCCAGGGCGGTAATCGTAGCACCGGTCGGAATAGTACCCGTGATCGTCCGGTCCTCCTGATTGCCCGTAGCGGTGGCTCCGCCACTGAGGTCAATCCACTGTGTACCATTCCAGCCCACTAATCGCAGGTTTTGAGCCGTGGCAAAGCCGGTCATGTCAGGCATGGATACGCGTACATTCACTTGGTCCGCAGTACCCTGCACCGTAATCCAATCCCACTGCCCGGCCGGGCTCACACTCATAATACCCGAGCCTACAGCCGTAATCGGATGCGTGCTACCACCGTCGGAGGGGTCCGGCGTAGTGGTAGGATCGCCCGTAATCCAGGCGACCGCATATTCATTGTCTCCCGTTGGAACGCTCAACGTTTGTAGGGGTCGGTAGTCCGTACCACTGCCGACGGGGAAGAAAAAAGGAGTGCTTCCTCGTTTACTGACGTAGCCATCAACGTGCTTGGTGTCACTGGCGTTATTATCTCCATAAACCGCCGCTGTTCCAAAGTGGATGGCTCCCAGGCTGGTGGCACTCCGAACGGTAGTCGTGATGCCATTATGGAAGTTTAAGGTACCTGCCACGTTGATGCCCTGGCTGTTGGTAATAGCCATCACATTGGCTCCAATGTTAAAGCGGAGATTGGCAAAGTTGGGAGCGATGGTCCCGGCAATAGTACCATTCCCTTGAGCCGCAAATAAGTCCAGACTGGATGTACTGAGCCAGGCACCCCGGTTGTTGAAGAGCGAGTTACCGTGCTCAAAGGTACTGTTATTGAGCAGGGTCATACTACCATCCGCCAGAATAAAGAGTCCGTCGGGACTGTAGTCAGAAACCGTACCTCCGTCGATGATGACCGGAGAACTATCCCCACCAAGGGTAGTGGATTGGGCCATCCCCGCCAATGGACTTAGCAGTAAAGCTATAGCCGCACTGATCCAGGGGGTGACCGCGTATCGTTTAGTAGTTGAATGCATAGCGATCAGAATAAAGATTGGAAAACACACGCTGAAAAGCCTACGGCTTACTTCGCCGCCTGAGCCTGCTTTTTGCTCACGCCCAGCAGTTGTTGTAATTCCTTGATCTGATCGGACAGACTGGCTACGGCTTTCTCGGCGTTTTCTGCTTTGGCCGCAGCGGTCCGTAATTGCGTATTCTCAGTCGTTAGGGCTTCTACTTTAGCATTCAATTCCTGGATTGCCTTGGTCAGTACCGGAATCAGGGAGTTGTAATCTACCGAAAGCGTTTTATCCGCATCGTTTCCTTCTTCTACCAGCATCGGGAGTACTTTCTGAAGATCCTGAGCAATGAAGCCGATTTCTGAACGGTTGTAGTCCTGACTAGCTACGGAGCTTTTCTTTTCGTAAGATACAGGTTTGAGTTGGCTGACGAGCGAAAGTCCATTGTCAACGGCTTTGATATTACGCTTCAGACGAGCGTCAGACGTCAATACAACGCCACCGGCACGAACGTTTGCAGAAGCGTTAATCGTACCTGCCACATCCAGGTTATAACCGGGTGCCGATGTTCCAATACCTACCCGACCATTCCAGGAAATGGTCATGCGAAGTCTGTTGCTGGAATCACTTGGGTTCATGGAATCGCCATGCGTGAAAAAGCCGATGCTTTTGTCACTACCAGCAATAATTTTGGCACCGATGTGTTCCGCAAAGCGGCCATAACCGAAGAATGCACCACCGCCACTACGGAAGGCAATTCCCCGATCTGCTCCAATGTCACCGCCATTATCGAAGTAGGCGACTACTGGTTCTGTGGGGCGACCACTTCTGGTTTCAACAAAAAACTGTGGGTTAACGGTACCAAGACCAAATCTGCCTTCCTCATTGATCATCAGCCGATTCGTTCCACTGGTTTGCAATTGCAGAGTACTAAGGTTGTTTGTTCCATCGCCCTTGTAGTAGGAAATCACTCGGGACATAAAGGGAGCAAAGGCATTATTAACGCGTCCTCCGAAGGATACACTTCCCAATTCCGTATTCGTCACAATATCGGAGGGTGATTCTTCACTGCCTCGGGAACTCGTTAAGATTAATCCCGGGCTGGTACCATTACCGTAGCTGAATACACGAACATTATCTTCATCTCCCGTACCGGCACCATCGTTCACAATGGTCAGTCTTCCTTGCCGCTGCGAAGTACCGATACTTACCCAACCCTTCTGGTAAATATGTTGGTTATTAGAGGTTGCCGGGTTGGTAGTACCTATTACATTCCAGGGTTGAGCGAGCTTTTTACTAACCCAGCCCGTACCGTCAAAGTAGTATTCACCCGCACCCATCGCCGGATAATTCACGTTTTCACTGGTTATGGCACCGTTACCGTTATAAACAGTCATACCGGTAACGGCACTACCCGCTAAGCCCCAGGTCGTCGTCGTAGTAAGCCAGGCACGAGGCATTAAAAGTCCTTTGGAAAGAATACCAGAGTTGGCAGAGGGATTCGTATTTAAATCTAATAAGGCTGCCGCATTAGGAGCACCCGTACCCCCGATTTTCATCTGAGCCTGGAGTGAAGGAGCTGCTGACAGGGCCGCCAAAAAGCAAGCAGTGGTAAGTAGTTGTTTAGTCTTCATAGGGTAAAGGAATTGGATGAAAAAAATTGATTAGAAATAAAAAGAATCACCTGAGCGATGAAACCGCCAGGCCTAACAAACCGTCAAATAAGAACTCAGGAAGCTTTCAGATATAGCAAGGAAACAGCGTAGGGATCGAGCTGTAAAAAAGAAAGGTTCAGTGGATAGATAGTAATCATTTTAGCGGAAACGATTTGGAATATCTAAATAAGAGTTGTGAATTGGGGAGCAAAGGAATTGTATACGTATTTGAGAAGCTATAGTAATACTTGAATCCTCTTGTAGTAATACTTGTATTATTTAATGAGTATTAAATAGTTTTTAGTACTATGTGCTTAGTATTTAATTAAGTATATAAGGGTTTATTTTGCTACGAAAAATCCTTAAAAAGGGCACGGGTTTTGGAAAAACGGCGAAAAAGGAATCATTTACTGGATTTTTTCATTAAGCCAACAAATCGAATCCTATCTAGCTTTAACGCATGGAACTTGGTATTTCCAGTTTTGGTGAAATCCATCCCGATCACGTTTCGGGTGGAGCCCGTAATGCCCACGAACGAGTACAGCAGTTGCTCGAAGAAATTAAACTCGCCGATGAAGTAGGTCTGGACGTCTTTGCCCTAGGTGAGCACCACCGGCCTGATTTTGTGGTGTCGGCACCGGAAGTAATCCTTTCAGCGGCGGCGGCTCAGACGAAAAACATCAAACTTTCCAGTTCAGTAACGGTATTAAGCTCAGCCGATCCAGTACGGGTCTTTCAGAATTTTGCGACGCTGGATTTAGTCTCAAACGGACGGGCGGAGATTATGGCGGGGCGAGGATCGTTCATTGAATCTTTCCCCTTGTTTGGGTACGACCTCAACGATTACGATGGCTTATTTACGGAAAAGCTGGAATTACTGTTAGCCATTAATCAGAGCGAGAAGGTTAGTTGGGAGGGACAGTTTCGAGCAGCTATTCAGAACTTGGGTGTGTATCCAAGACCTTTACAGGAATCTTTACCCGTATGGCTAGCTGTAGGGGGTACGCCTGCTTCGGCGGCTCGGGCTGGCTCGCTGAATATACCCATGACGGTAGCCATTATTGGCGGAACGCCGGATCGCTTCGTGCCCTTTGTCAAGCTCTTTCGGCAGGCGGCCGCTCAAGCGGGTCACGACGTAAGTAAACTTCCGTTGGCCATCAACTCGCATTTCTACGCCGCCGATACGGCTCAACAGGCTATCGACGACTTTTTTCCACCCTATGAACTTATCATGAACCGCGTAGGACGGGAGCGGGGCTGGTCACCCATTGGCCGGGATTATGTCGAGTTCATGCAAAAAAGTGGACCTCTGATGGTGGGCAGTCCCCAGCAAATCATCGACAAAATCATGTACTTCTACGAGTTGTTCCAGCAAACTCGGTACCTGGCCCAACTCATCGGCGGGCATTTGGTTCCGCACAAGAAAATACTCAGAGCCATCGAATTGTTTGGTACGGAGGTGGCCCCAGTCATTCGTAAGGAAATGGCTTCCCGGCAAACGGTATAAAAAAATAGAATCACTAAGTACTCCAGGCAGTATAAGAAGTTGTTTATAAAAAACCCGAGTTGAGACACCTCAACTCGGGTTTTATTTTTTTCAATTACTCAAGAAATTAATACTTTAAGCTCCTCGCATCGAGGCAAAATTATACAACCAGCTATAAATTAATACCCCGAAAAAGGCTAGATAACCCAGGAGAAGACCCAGGCCGAGGTAGACAAATCCAACCAGAACGGCTAACGCTCCCAAGCCAATAATCAACCAACTTACGACTTTCAGCCAGGTTGGAATACGTTCGGGGTGATCGAGCAGTCGGGATAGCGGAATAATAACCAGCAGTCCGTACATACCTAACAGAAATAAGGGACCGTAATCCAGCCAATAATGAACGGCTAACGATAGGACCCCTACGCATAGAGCGATACCCGTAATCCAGGCCAGCCGCTTTTGATTTTTTTCCAGAGCCATTCTTCCGTACGAATCCAACTGTAGAATCAGGTAACCAACCGGCATCATGACCCAGGTAAAATACAGAAAGGCGATGATGAGGACCAATAGTACATTCAAAACAGGAAAGCGTTCGGCGTACTGGCGAACCAGATTCTGCCCCAGCAGTACTCCCAAAATGATCGACCACTGCATGCTCGATTGGTGACGACTCATCCAGAAGGAATAGTTGAGATAAGCCCGATACAGAGGATTTTTGGCTTTTACGGCTTCTTTCATACCCTCCTGAGCAAACTCATACGTCGCCTTCATCCGTAAGGCTTCGGCAAAATGCTGTCGGGCCTCCGAAATATTCCCCCGTTCCAGTTTACTCCAGCCGACGGTGGCGTGCGTGTAAGCGTTGTGAGGGTCGGCAGCCAGGGTTTCTTCAATGGTACTCTGCATTTCCTCCAGCCGCCCTAATTTGGTTAGGGCTTCGGTACGCGTGTTCAGACACTGTACATGTTCGGGGTCAATGGCCAGGCCCTGGTCGGCGTAAAACAACGCTTTTTCCCAATGCTTCTGCAGGTTGTGCAGGGTGCCGAGCATATTGAAATAGTCCGCATCCCAGGGATCCAGCTCAACGGCTTCCAGTAAAGCCTGTTCGGCATCAGCGTATCGCTTGGCAAGGAGTAAGGTCACGCCGTGAAAATAGTGAGCAATGGAATAGTCAGGTGCCTGGCTCAGGAGTTCCTCGGCTGTTTCCAGTGCCTTTGGATACTCGTGCGTATTGATGTAGGCCTGTACAAGCAGAATCAGGGCTTCTAAATCTTCGGGTTGTTGCAACAGCCACTGCCGTAATTCCTGAATCGCTTCCGCGGTGCGGTTGAGATTCATCAGCAAACGGGCTTTATCAAGGGCATTTGATTCCAAACGAAAGAATGGTTTACGTACAGTTAATACAAAAGGTAGGCGATAAGGACAAGACAGAATACAACCGAAAGGGAATCGGTAGTAAGTAAGAAATTACCTCGGCTGAAGCATTTTTATACATGCTACTTTAGCTTCAGATAAGTCAAAATATCATCGTACAGACCACTCTCATTCGAGTATAGAGCGTAATTTTTAGCCGTTGCAAACCATTCTTTGGTCGTAGGGCGATGCCTGCGTAGGGCTTCCTTAAAGTCAGCCATCGTTAGGGGCAGTACCCGACCTTGCCGAAGTGATTCAGGTAATTTCTGTTCAATAGCCAGGTCGACCAGGGCCCGTAAATCTGCCCCCGAATAGCCGTCAGACTGTTTGGCAATGGACTGGTAATCGATTCCTTCGAGCGGTTTATCAGCCAGCAGGATTCGTAGAATTTCTACCCGGGCCGCTACATCGGGCGGACTGACAAATACAATACGATCAAAACGACCCGGGCGACGGAAGGCCGTGTCCAGGTACCAGGGCGTATTGGTCGCTCCCAGAATCAGGATGCCTTCGTTACTGTACTTCACCCCATCCAGTTCGTCCAGAAATTGGTTGATGAGGGTACGGCCCGCCGCTTTGCGTAAATCGGTCCGGCTGGCACCTAGGGCATCAATTTCGTCGAAAAACAGAACGCAAGGCGTATGCATCCGGGCCTGCTGGAAGAGATCGTGCAGGTTTTTTTCGGAGTTACCCATCCACATATCCAGCACTTCATTGATCCCTACTGAAATAAAATTCGCTTTGATTTCACCGGCCGTAGCCCGTGCCAACAGCGTTTTCCCACAACCGGGAGGGCCGTATAGCAGAATACCACCGCCAATTTTCTTGCCGAAGGCTTTGTAAATTTCCGGATTATTGAGCGGGTGAATCACCTTTAATGCGATTTCTTCCTTGACGGCCGTAAGCCCACCGACTTCGGCAAAGGTGACGCGGGGCTTTTCGATAAGCCCTGAACCTTCCGCTTCGATGCGGTCAATCACCTCGTCGAAACTGCTGGTTTGACCCAAACCCGAATCCCGAATGGCCTGATTGAGTTGCTGTTCGAATTCCGCCTGCGTTAGGGTATGATCCTGAGCGGTGGCCTGTTTGTAGTACGCATTTGCCGCCTGTAGATCACCAGATGCCAGGGCAATACGAGCCAGCAGAAACAGAACCTGAGGTGAGGGAGCCGTATCCAGTAATTCTTCGGCAATGACGTGAGCCGTTGAGAAACTGGCTAGTTGCAGGTAACATTCGGCCAGTCTGAATTTTAAATCCAGGTCAGCACTGAGTTGTAGGGCCGCTTTATAGGCTTCGAGAGCTTCTTCATACCGAGCGAGCTGGTAGTAGGCATCGGCCAGCATTCGCCAAAGGGGTACATTCTGCGGCGAAACCTGAAGAGCTTCGCGAAGGGCATCGAGTTGGGACTGATTCATGCCCAAAAATACGGGATCGGCTTGTTACTCGGCCTTTTTGACAAATTCAATTTTAATGGCTTATTGCATACATCGTTGAGGTTAGGGCCAATTGAAATACAAAATAGGGTATTCCAAATCTGGTTTTCGCTAGCGATAAGGGACGTCTGGCGTATCGTCTTTACAGGTACGTACTACCTTTGGATAATCATTTGCTTACACCAGTCGCTATGTCAACCTACGGTTTAACTTATCAATTTCGAAAGCCCGATGGCTCCCTTTCAACCTTTGTGGAAAGTTTCTGGATGCTCGAACAATCATCCGAGCACAAGCTACCGGTTATTGTTGTGCCGGACGGACGCGTGGACATTCTCTTTTCAGTGACTCCGGCAGGGGCGGTACAGGCGATGTTACGCGGACTGGATACGGAACCCGGCAAGGGGGACCTTTCACCGGGTACGCGGATGTTTGCGGTGAGTTTAAATCTATTGGCTGTGGAATATGTATTGGGCGAAAGCGTGGCTACCCTGCTAAATACAGGTCGCTCCTTACCGGCTGGATTCTGGGAAATTCAGTCAGAGGACCTTCAGGATTTTACAAGCTTTTGTTTCCGGGTCAGTGAATCCATTGAACGTCGTATTCAACCCAATCCTGATTCACGAAAGCAGCAGTTATTTGAATTATTATACGAGTCCCGGGGCGATATATCCGTAGAAGAACTAGCCCGGCGGGTAACGTGGAATCGTCGGCAGATCAACCGTTATTTTACCCAGTGGTTTGGCTTGCCTTTAAAAACCTACAGTACCATTCTGCGTTTCCGGGCTTCGTTTGAGCACCTTCGTCAGGGAAAACTCTTTCCGGAAGAGAACTTCACCGATCAGGCTCATTTCATTCGGGAAGTGAAAAAGTTTGCCGGTGTCGTACCCAAAGAGTTAAGCAAAAATGTCGAGGACCGATTTATACAATTTTCAACCCTCCCTGCTGTCTAGGTTTGCTGCGTATTTAAACGCAAAAAGCCATGACTATACAAGGTAAAACAATCGCCATCGTTGGCGGAGGACCGGGAGGCCTGACCCTTGCTCGCCTGTTACAACTACAAGGAGCCGAGGTAAAGGTATACGAACGGGATGTGAACGAAAAGGCCCGCGTCCAGGGAGCCACCCTGGATTTACACGAAGAGTCGGGTCTGGAAGCCCTCCGCCAGGCAGGACTAATGGAAGCATTCTGGGCCCATTACCGACCCGATGCCGGTAAGTTACGAGTCGTAGATGCGAAGGGAACGATCTACTGGGATGATCATGTACAGGATTCGTATCAGGACGATCGTCCGGAAATTGACCGTGGGCCCTTACGAAACCTGTTGCTGGATTCATTACAGCCAGGTACGGTGGTTTGGGATCGTCAATTGATGACGATGCGACCCAGACAAGAAGGATGGGAACTGACTTTTCAAAACGGAACATCCGTACAAGCCGACCTAGTAATTGGAGCCGACGGAGCTCGTTCCCGCATTCGACCGTTTTTAACGGAAATCAAACCCTTTTACAGTGGCATTACGGTGTTGGAAGGAGCCGTTCCGAATGCCGAAACAGCCAGTCCATCCATTCATAAGCTGTTAAAAGGAGGCAAGATCTTTGCCTTAGGAAACAGTCAGTCACTGATTGTGAGTTCAAAAGGTGACGGCAGTATGGCCTTTTACGCAGGATTCAGAACGGAAGAGGACTGGGTACGGACGTCAAGGATTGACTTCACCCAAAAAGATCAGGTACTGGCCTGGTTTCAATCGGAATTTGCGGCGTGGGATGATCATTGGTCCGAACTGTTTACCCAAGCCGAAACGCCCTTTATCCCTCGTCCACAGTACTGCATGCCCTTAGATCAAACCTGGGAAGCACAAGCTAACCTGACTTTGCTGGGTGACGCGGCTCACCTGATGCCACCTTACGCGGGTGAAGGCGTGAATATGGCCATGGCGGACGCTCTCGAATTGAGTCAGTGCTTGACGAATCCCGCGTATGCGACTACGCTGGAAGCCATTGCAGCTTACGAACGGCAGATGCGATCCCGGGCCTCGCAAGTGGCTAAAGCTACCCTCGAATCTACGGAAATGCTACACGCTCCGGGAGCTTTGGAAGCCTTAGTAACGGTATTTAAAGGGTAGTGCTGGCCTATATGGCTAAAGAATAGGACGGATCTGCCCCAGGGTAGGGCAGGTCCGTTCGTTCGAGAAAAGTAGCGAATGATTAGAAACTGGTTTCAATCCCGGTTGCTTTTAGGGTTAGATTAAAACCCAACCCTAGGGAATGGGTTGACCCTACGGCTCTTCGTTGGTGGTTTCGGCGGGACGAACTAGAGTTATAGGCTCAGCCTGATATTTAGTAGCCTATTAAAATCCGTTTCAGTTTTGTTTGAGAGTTCAGAAGTTAATGAGGAATAATACATTAACTTTATAAATTATCATAA
Source organism: Siphonobacter curvatus (assembly GCF_002943425.1). Classification (NCBI taxonomy): domain Bacteria; kingdom Pseudomonadati; phylum Bacteroidota; class Cytophagia; order Cytophagales; family Cytophagaceae; genus Siphonobacter; species Siphonobacter curvatus. Next base: position 360,235 of record NZ_PTRA01000002.1, on the reverse strand, counting down.
CGTTTTTTTTACGTTATAATGTTATTAATAGTGTCAATCTTTTTTAAACTTCTACTTTTCATAATCTAAATGCTTATTCTATTCATGGCTATTCTATACCCATGAATCATCCACCCCTCCTCTTTTCTACATCTCATTAATTAAAGATTGAGTCTCATTTAATTGCATTTTGGGCTAATTGCTATTTAGACTAGTTCTTAATCATTATGTTTGTTGATACATTCTCAGCACCTTCCCAACAACTATAGCTGGTCTTGATGATATCTAAACTTTATCCGATTATGATACGTCTTACGTATTTTCTCTTGCTCTGGTGCTTGAGCCTAGGAGCCTTCGCGGCCCATCCCTTGTTTAGTGATACGACTAAAGTATACGGACTTCCACTCCTGACTAAAACACCCAAAGGGGATGTGATTTTATCTTGGACCGAGAAGGACAACCAAAGTGTAGTGGGCTACTACTTTGCAACGTCTACCGATCAGGGTCAGCATTTTTCCGACAAGCAACTGATCTTTTCAGCACCCGGCATTGGTACAGGTCAGTTGATGCGGCCCAAACTTATCTTTAAAGGAGACGGAACATGGGTAGCCGTTTTCACCTATAATCCTAAAATGACGGCCAAACCGATGGTGGCAACAGCCGCCCCGGCCGCTGCTCCACAAGGCGGTGGCCACGAAGGTCATGGTGCCCGGCCAGCCGGCGGCGGAGGTCGTCCCAATATGGGGGACCGGAAAGCTATGCAGGTAGTGTATACGTTTTCTAAGAACGCCGGCAAAAGCTGGTCTACACCTCAGCCCGTGTACCAGGATGTAGATGTACCTGCTCTGCGGGGCTTTTTCGACGCTACGGTTATGGCCAATGGTGAAGTAGCAGTTGCTTATCTGAAAGACGTGATCGGCAGTACCAAACACGAAGAGCGTGACTTACGCCTGGTCGTATCGAAAGGAGATCGCTTTGAACCGGAACAATTGCTGGACCCTACCCCCTGCGATTGCTGCCCAATTAGTTTGCTAACGGATACCGATGGCAAGCTTAACGTATATTACCGCGATAACCGTGATAACATTCGTGACATTGCTCGACTAATTTCCAAAGACAATGGCAAAACGTTTTCGCAATCCGAGATTCTGCACGATGATAACTGGCAAATCAATGGTTGCCCGCATTCAGGTGCCGTTTCCGTACGTTCAGGTAAGAGCGGACTAGTATCGTGGTTTTCGGCGGGTAAGAATGAACCCGGTCTTCGTCTGGTAACGACCGAAGGCAAAAAACTGCTCGTTATTACCGATCCATCGGCTAAAAATGCCGCCTTGGTGGGTTCGAAAGACGGCGGGGTTTTACTCTGGGACCAGAACAAACAGGATGGTGCCGGTAAAAGCATTGCGTACCGGACGGTTAAAGGCACTGCCGTTTCTGATACAAAATGGCTCAATGAAACCGCCAGTACCATGAATCCGAGTGGTTTGATGGTGGGCAACAACCAACTTCTGATCGCTAGTGAAGTGGCGACGCCCCAAGGGAAAAATTCCATTCAACTCACGAAGGAGTCTTTGTAAATACTTATGTTACGCATAAAAAAGACCAGTCTGCATAAGGCTGGTCTTTTTTATGGCTAGTTGATCTATTTTCCGTACTTTCAATTCCCGTACGTATCGCTCCCATCTGCATGAAACCATTCAGCCTGCTCAGTTTTCTTTTCTTGGTTTGTTTAAAATCCTGGAGTCAAGAGAAGCCGATCCGCATCCCCTTTCAACTGACACCCGCCAATAACCTTTCGGTACAGGTTCTAATCAATCGGATCGATACTTTACAGCTTATGTTCCACACGGCATCGAGTGGACTCACACTTACGGAAGACGCTACGCGAAACGTGCGAAGTCTGAAATTTGCCCGAACTGATACGGTCAAAAGCTGGGGTGGCGAAGGGAACACTTCCCGGTATAGTCCAAACAACACGTTGCAATTGGGCAATCTAACTTATCAACAGGTTTCCATTTGGGAAAACAAATATTCGGGGCCCGGTACCGATGGAAAATTTGGCCTTGATTTTTTCGCGGGCCGGGTGGTTGAGATCAATTTTGACGAGAAAGACCTTGTCATTCATCAGCATCTCCCCAAAACCATGCGGGGATACGAGAAACTTGATCTGAAGTTCCAGCAGGATATGCTTTATCTGGAGGGTGGACTGGTTATCGGAACGGACACGCTGCGTCATTCTTTTCTCATGCATTCGGGGTATGCGGGTAGCCTGTTACTGGATGATGCCTGGGTGGCTCAGCACCCTCAGATTCAACATTTACCCGTCATCAGTGGCCAGGAGTTGAAGGATTCGTACGGCAATCGTTTAAAGACCAAGAAATCCAGCCTGTCGGCTTTTTTGCTGGGAAAGGCTAAGCTCCAGCAGGTTCCGGTCAGCTTTTTTGAGGGAGCGATTGGCAGACAAAAAATCAGTGTATTGGGCGGTGATGTGCTGAAACGATTCAATTGGATCATTGACGTTGCCGGAGGGTATGTGTACGTGAAGCCGAACCGTTTACAAAAAGCTCCATTTAGTACAACGTAACCTCACTGGCAGATTAGCTGATTCACTCATTACCCACAGGATTACCATCGGTGACGCTATTATCTTTGTAATCACCTGAAACGACTGCCCCATGCCTTATAAACTGGTCATTTTTGATTTTGACGGTACCCTGGCCAATTCCTTTCCGTACTTCCTGCGTACGGTAAATACGTTGGCTCTTACCTATAAGTTTCCCGTCATTCAACCCGAAGACGTGGATCACTTACGGGGTATGGATGCCCGACAAATGATGAAACGAGCCAAGCTACCCGCCTGGAAAATGCCACTGATTGCCCGATCGTTTATCCGGCTCATGGCCCGTGACATTGATCAAATTCAGCTGTTTGAAGGCATTCCAGTTGTGTTACACCAACTTGCCGAACAAGGCGTTCGGTTAGCCATCGTCAGTTCCAATAGTGAAGCCAATATACGCCGCGTACTGGGGCCAGCCTGTGCTTCGCTCATTTCCTATTACGGATGCGGTGCATCCCTGTTTGGGAAGCGAAGAAAGTTTACCAAAGCCATGAAGCGAAACGGTGTTCTAGCCCACGAAACCCTCTGCATCGGAGATGAACTTCGGGATTTAGAGGCCGCTCGTCAGGTAGCTACGGCCTTTGGAGGCGTCGCCTGGGGGTATACCCGGGCGGACGTACTAGCTTCGCACCCTGACGTTACGCTGTTTCATACCTCCACGGATTTGTTACAGAAAGTGCTAGGTGTACCGCAACCTTAAGCTAAGCCCACCTCCCGGAGAAACTGCTCGCGGTAATTGGCTCCAATCGGAATCTCGTAGCCCTCCAGGAAAATGCGATTTCCTTCAATATGTGAGATCTTGGACTTGTTGACTAAAAAGGAACGATGTACCCGCAGAAATACCGTACCTGGCAAAAGTTCTTCCACCCGCGTAAACGTCATCGCTGGTAGAATCATCTGCTTCGGAGTTACAATCTTCGTATTATTTCCACTGGCTTCGGCAAAGAGAATCTCTTCGTGTAGGAGTTTGTAGATACGGCCCTCGGATTTAAGAAAAACAAAGCTTTCCGACTTGTCAGGCAGAGCTACGGGCGTAGGCCGTAAAGCGGCCAGAGCTTTATCAACGGCTACGATGAAACGTTCCAGTGAAAAGGGTTTTAACAGATAATCACAGGCGGCCAGATCGAAGGCGTCTACGGCGTATTCTTTGTAGGCCGTCGTAAAAATGACCTGCGGGGGCTGGCGAAGGGTTTTCAGAAAGGCAATGCCATCCAGCACGGGCATGTTGATGTCGAGAAACAGAATCGATACGGCTTGCTGTTGCAGGATCGCCTTGGCTTCCAGAGCATTACCACAACTGGCCACGACCCGAAGCTGGGGTAAATGACTACAATACGTCTCGATGATTTGCCGGGCAATCGGTTCGTCATCTACAATCAGGCAGGGTACCATGTTACTTCTTCTTTAACTGTAAAAGTACCTGATAAAACGTCGGCTGGGCGTCAATCGTTAAGGTATGTTCTTCAGGGTATAAAAGTTCTAACCGTTTCCGGGCATTCTCCAAACCCAGGCCACTGTTTTTATTGAGCGTCTGAGCTTCTAGTTTCTCGTACGAATTTCGAACGGAAAACAAAATGGAATCGGCCCAGAGTTTCAGTTCAATTTCAATGGTAATCTTCGATTCAACCGTGTTTTTAGAATGTTTGAACGCATTTTCAACAAACACAATCAACAACATCGGGGCAATTTGCACGCTAGGATCATGAATACTTTCCCACTGTACCCGCAAGTTAAGCCGATTTCCCAACCTGATTTTTTCAAAGGCAATGTAGTTATCCAGATACGAAAGTTCATCGACCAAGGGCACCCATAGGGCTTTGGTTTCGTAGACAGAATAGCGTAAAAGATCCGAAAGTTTTAACAGCAGGGGCGGGACTTTCTCGTGATCGGTCAACGACAATCCGTATAGATTGTTAAGCGTATTGAACAAGAAGTGTGGACTTAACTGGGACTGTAACAATTGCAACTCACTCTGACTTTGTTCCGCCGATACCTGAGCATCCTTCAACTGTAAACTGATGGCTGTACGAATATGCTTGACAAACATACCCACCAGAATGCTTAAAGCTGTAAAGGGTGTGATGAAGATAACGAGATTCAAGAAAGAGGGTAAGGTATTAATAAGTAATAAAGCAATACAACAAAAGAGAATTAGAATAAGCAGAATGATTAATTGTCGATTAGGAATGCGGGTTTTGTTGACCGTCAAAAGCTGTGAAAAGGTCCGACCGAGGTAGATCCCCCCCACAAAGTACACGCCCGCCAGTAGCGCAACCTGGTCTTCGTGCTTACCCGCCAGGACCCGTTCGAAATACGGTTCTAACAGGAAATAGACGACGAAAACGACCGCCGCCGCGATCAACAGATGCAGAATCCGACTCGTCTGAAAAAGGTTTATAGAGCTTGTTGGTTTCATTATACTTAAGTTTTGCCGAAAACTAAGGGATCGACCATAGGCTTGAAAACTTTCCGGTTGAACAGGCTGCCTTTCCTTACCAATAATGTTTAAAAGCGGACGAATGGGTTTAACCTCTGAAATGCTCATTCTGTCCGTCTCCTTATGCCCTCCATCCGGATCATTAGGGCTACCGATCGAGTCACTGCACTTTCGCCGACGAAACAATTCTCTCGTCTGTTATGAAACTCTTACTGACCGTACTCGTCTTTTTGCCACTGTTCGTCTGGGCTCAGGATTCCACCTATACCTTACAGGGCAGGATTCAGGATGAACAGGCTCGCCCCATTCCCGGAGCAACGATTCTACTTTTGAAACATACAAAAGTACTGCAAGGGGTAGTTGCCGATAGTACCGGACATTTTGAGTTACATCGGCTGGCGAAGGAAACTTATCAGGTACAGGTGACCGCTTTAGGCTACGAAAGCTACACCAGTTCATCCTTTTCCCTGAATCGCAACCCCTGGAATCTTTCGGTCATTAAGCTTCAGCCTTCAAAGAATACGGACTTAAAGGAAGTAAAGATTACGGGTAAACGTCCGTTGATTGAACACGATCTGGATAAAACGATTGTAAACGTCGAGAATCTACTGAGTAGTGCGACCAGCCACGTGCTGGAAACGCTAGAAAAGGTACCAGGAATTACAGTGGAAACGGACGGTACGATCCGCTTGAATGGCATGAGCAGTGTCACCGTACTCATGGACGGGAAGCCGACGTATTTGTCTGGACGCGATCTGGCCGATTATCTACGGTCGTTACCCGCTTCCTCCCTCGACCGACTGGAACTGATGACGAATCCCTCCACTAAATACGATGCTGCCGGTAGTGCTTTACTGAATATCAAACGCAAGAAAGAACGATTGCAGGGCCTAAATGGTAGCCTGAGTACCAATTACAGTCAGGGTTGGGAAAGTCGGACGAACCAGAGTATATCGCTTCAGTATACCCAGCAAAAATTACGACTATCCGGGCTGCTTTCTCATAGTAAGGATGGCAATCAAACCCGTGAACAAGTGGACCGAACCTTTACTGAAGCATCCGGTCAGTCGAAGGCTTTTGTCAATCTGATGAATCGCTCCTGGCTCAGCGGTCATAGCCTGACGGGTAAACTGGAAATCGAGTACGCATTTACGAAAAAAACTTCGCTCAGTCTGGAGCTGGATTATACGCACGCCCCCAAACGGGAAGGGTTATCCTACCTCAGTAAGCGTTTTGCCCCAGAGCTTGACTCCACCGGACGCGGCTCGATTGATGCTCATTCGCAACGGAATAATCGTGGCCTCACCCTGCACTTACAGCGGGAATTTGACCGGAAAGGGCAGGAATGGACCGTTGACCTTACGCACTGGTCGTATAGTAATCGAAGCACACAGTTCCTGCAAAATCAAAGTTATGCCCCCCATGAAGTGTTAATAACTGACCAGCGATTTAGGTATGATCTCCCTTCCTCACTACTAATTAGTACGGCTAAAACGGATTTTACCCGTCCGTTCGCGAGCGGTGGTACACTGGAAGCAGGTTTAAAATGGAGTTATGTAACTAACGATCTTGACTCGCGGTACTATCAACGGGTGGACAATGAATTGATCCCCAATTACCGCCAGTCCAATCATTTCGTCTATGAGGAATCGATTCGTTCGGCGTATATTAATGCTCGTAAAAATGGAAAACGCTGGCAGGCCCAGGCAGGGCTGCGGCTTGAACAAACTTGGCTGAAGGGAGAACAGCGGGAAAATCCGGAAGTACCTCAAACCAGTTTTTCCCGACAATACACCAATGTGTTTCCCAGCATTTTTCTAAGTTATAAACTCGATAGCACGGGTACGCGATCGCTAACGCTGAGTGCCAGTCGCCGGATTAACCGACCGAATTATCACCAACTAAATCCCTTCCTGTTTTATCTGGACAACTATACTTATACCTCAGGAAATCCCCAGCTTTTACCCGCTTACCCTCAGCAATTCGAGCTTAAGTATCAACACAATACCATTTGGGGCCTGAGTGTTCAGTATAACCAGTTCCGTAATATCATTTTTCAAACAACTCAGGCCGTGGGAGATGTTTTTATTACACGTCCCGGAAACATTGCCAACGGCAGACTCCTTTCACTTTCAGCTTATGCCTCCTATAATCCCTTTCCCATTTGGACGTTCACGGCATCCGGCGGGTTCGTACATCTGGCCATTTTACCGACTGAAGTGTACGGACAAGCCCTGGACGCACGATTGCTAACGGGTCGTATCAACGTAACGAATCAATTGAAGCTGGGTAAAACCTGGCGAGCAGAATGCACCATGAGTTACACGGGTCCCAGTATCAATGGTCAACGCAGGAGTCAATCCCTGTATCGAATCAACGCCGGAATTCAAAAGTCACTTTGGTCCAATAAAGGGAGTATCAATCTGATGGTGGAAGACTGGCTGCGAAGCTGGGTGCAGCGTGAACAAACCGGCAGCCTAGGAGGGGCTACGGAGTTTCGGACCAGTCGAACCGACACGCGTCGGATAGGTCTGGCCTTTGCGTATCGTTTCGGCAAACAAACCCGAAATCGCTCGTATAGTGATGCTGCCCAGGAGGAAAAAGGACGGGTTAACTAAGCGGATACACTTTACGATCTTTCATGAGATTTAAGTATTCACTATTCCTCCCAGCTCAGTCTTGTTCTACACGATTCTCGTCAATCCATCATCTTTACTACTGAATTCTTTTAAAGCATTGAAAACTAAGCTTCTACTCAATTGATTTACATTTCTTGAATGGACGTTTAAGAAATGTAAAATCAGTCAATATCATATGGTTTTTAGCCCGTGGAACACTTAAAACCCTTGAAAGACAATTTGTCAGGCCCTTTTCAGGCCCGCGAGAATTAAACAGAAAGATTTTTCCGAAGTAGGTTCTGAAGGATCGAAATCTCAGAACGATGCAGGATTAGGGTTGTCGGGTGTAGATGTAAGCCTGGGCATCTACTTCCCGGCCGTAGTCCAGGATGAGTTCCTCCTCACAGATATACATCCTGGATTTTCCCAATTTTCGCGAGTACGAAGTTTCGACACTATCCGTAACCGCCAATTGAAGGGGGCGATCCACTATAGAAACCTGATAAGGCATTCGAGGAGAAGTACGGCCTTGAGCAGTAACCTGGCATGTGTAGTTGGCAAAGAAATGAACTACTTGGTTGGGTATTGTATCGTGCTTTACAAATCCACCTTTAATGGTCTTTAATCGCCAGGTACCTAGCAATCGGCGAGATCCTTCTTCAACCGAAGTCGTATACGCCTGCGAAGCATCGCAATCCAGTGGCCTGGGGGAAGAAGGTGTTTTTTTACAAGCGATCAGGTTTAGTACGAATCCTAATACAAGAAGATATTTCATAGCCATTGAGATTTGTGGATAAGACCCCGATACTTAAACAAACGTTGGAAAAGCTAAATAAAAGAGGTTAAGAATAGAAGTTTTGTATAATCTGTGACATTCATATTTCCTATAAAAATAAGTACTCCAAAAAAAGTAAGTACTCTACTTATCGATTCAACTCCATAGAGTAGGGCATCTTGAGTATAGAGACACTAGACTTTGTTAGTGTCTCTATACTCAAGATGCCCTATATCTATCAGTAAAGGTGCTTTGGCAATAAATTCATTTTCCTGTTGAATTACCATAATTGATTGATTCGCTAATAACTGGTACCGTTCCTGAATATTTTTCAATCCAATACCAGAAGCGGTCTGAGCATGATCTTCAAAATTTACTTTAGGCTGATAGTTATTTCTTACTACAATATATTGTTGTTCGTCAAAAATTTCAATCGATAGGGGTTTACTAGTAGACATACTGTTATGCTTGATCGCATTTTCTACCAAGGTTTGTAAAGTATAGGGAGGAACTTTAGCTTGTTTAGCTTGCGTACTTACATTAAATGATACCTGTAGAGAACCTTCAAATCGTTCCTGCAAAATATAAATATAGGACTCGACAAACTGTAATTCATCCTCTAATAAAATCAGGCTTTCTTCTACACCTTCGGAAATTTGATAACTAACTACCTTGTTTAATTCTGCGATGTATCTTTTGGTCCAATCATCGGTATTACCTGAATCCAGTACATGTAAAGAATGATATAAAAAATGCGGTGTCATTTGTTGCTGTAATAGCAGGAGTTGATCGGCTAATTGTTCATTTTTTACTTTTTCTATATGAACCAGGGATAACATCACCTCTCGGCGTTTTACATAAAAAAAAGCGAACGGAAAAAGCAAAGATACGATCATCAAACCCCGAATCGACAATCGTAGTAAAGCCCATGATAAGGGGTATTGCTCCAGAGGTTTAGCTGTATACAACTCTCCGAATGAATGAAAGGCGTAGTGAAACCCAATGGAAATCAGCACACACGCTACAATACTAGCTGAGATTTTTTGCCAGCTTTGAGGAAGACTGGGCTCGTGAAGTATGTACAGAATGGCTACCCAACCTGAACAACACATCAAAAGAAGAAAAAACTGGGAAGTTAATAGATTAATTGGATCCTGTTGCCATTCATGCGGGAGACGTAAGGGAAGTACATAGGCATAAATCAAAATAAAGCAGAAAATAAACCCCGGTTTTATAAGTTCACGAACTGAACCATCTTTCATGTATTTGTTCTCTCTGAAGGAAGAAAACAGAACGTTTCCCATAACATTACTCATTAATGATACTCCTGTAAAATTTTGCTTTGAACTTTCAGTCTATATCCCGCCTGCATCAGCTTACGTCTTCTGGCACCAACGATTCGACGATCAATGGGGCTTTAACGATAAAACTATTGTTGTGTCGAATAATTACCATCAAACGGTCCGTTAGTAATTGGTAGCGTTCCTGGATATTATTGAAGGCAACCTGAAAGGCCGTTTGCTGGATCGTATCTATATCCTGCCGGGGTTGATAATTATTCCTTACCACCAGACAATCCTGTTCGTCAAATACTTCAATGTACAAAGGTTTATCCATTAACATTAAATTATAGTTTAGTGCATTTTCTACTAAGGTTTGTAAAGTATAAGGTGGAAATTTAGATTGTTTACCCTGCTCGCTCACTTGAATGGATACTTCCAAAGCCCCATCAAAACGTTCCTTTAAGAGGTAGATATACGATTCAACAAGCTGCAATTCCTGTGTCACACTGATCAAGTTATGTTTGTGACTAGTATTATAGAGTTGATGACGAATGGTTTTACTCAATTCTACAATGTATTTTTTTGTCCACTTATCATGATTACCCGACTTTAATACATTCAGTGAATTGAATAAAAAGTGAGGAGTCATTTGCTGTTGTAATAACTTAATTTGATCGGTTAATTGTGCACTTTTTACGGCTTCAATCTGTAACTTTGAATCCATCAGCTCTTTTTGTTTGACGTAAAAGTAGGCTAGGGGATAAAAGAATAGACAAATGGCTAAGCCACGATTAAATAATCGAAATAAAACCCAATAAAATGGATAAGTAGTTAAGGGTTTTAATGGATAGTCTTCAGCTATGAAGTGAAATGAGTAATAGAAAAGAACTGAAATTAAGCCACTACTTATAAAACTCAAGACGATTTTCTGCCATTGTTTCGGGATTTTGGGTTCGTGCAGAATGGCTATAATGGATAACCATACTGAACTACACATCACAGACAGAAAAAATTGTGAAAGAACTAAATTCACCGGATTCATTTTCCATTGACCTTCCATGATACGTGCCGTCAAGATGTATCCATTGATCAACAGAAAAGAGAAAATCAGTCCGGGTTTGATGAGTTCACGAACGGAATTATCTTTAAAGAACAAATTATTTTTTAGGAGAGAAAGAAGCGTATTATTCATTACTTCGAGCTGATAATATATAATGAAGTGTTAAAACCAAGATTCCAAGTAGCGTTCAACCAAGTCATTTTGCAGATTATAAGGTGTACCCTTTTACACTTTCGTTACGTTTTCTTTCCTAGTACATGAGGGTGGGAGAGTAACTATTCTTTAGAATTAAAGGTCATTATTCATTCATAACTATTTAACATAAACACAATTATAAAACATCATTTATAGTATTTTATATCTCTTGACCTTTTATCCAAGAACGATTCTTTTTATAAATACTCAAGCACTAACCAGTAACCTTTGAGCAGAAAACCATACTACATTCTATTAATTTTGAAGAAACAAGTCCGCTTCTATGAAAAAGAATACAGAGGATATAATCATTGCAAATATAGAATCGCATTTAGTTAATTCGGTTGCCATTTCGTTTAATATGGTAAATATGCTTATGGTTAGACTACTGGACCGTGAGTATATCAGACGAGGATTTACTTTTCAGTTTGATCAAGTGCCGGTACTGGCTATTGTCCATTTGGCCGGCGATTCCCTTTTATCTCAGCAGGATATTGCTACGCTCATCAAACGGGATAAATCCAGCGTGCGACGCTCCCTGCAGGTTTTAGAACGGGATGGCTATGTGCAAACCCTGGCGGATGCTGCGGATAAACGAAAAAAACTGATCAGGCTCACCGATAAAGGTAAATTAGTCGTGGAAATGGCTTTTCGTACAGCCAGCCGGTTCGACGATTTTCTAACTGAAGAATTAAACCCGGACGAACTTGATCAGCTGAATCAAATACTTAAAAAGATGCACGCTCTTTACGAACGTCAATTAGCTGAATAAGCGTAAACATCATACTTCTTCTCGCTTTCCACCCCTTTAGCAGACTTATTCTCGAACTACTACTACTTATAGCTACTGATGGTCGATTTTTTATAATTGGGGATATATCTACTAATTGGAATGCTATTTTTGCAGTTCCTTAGTATAATCAGTGCTGGTTCAGTACTCATGTGTAATGCTTGAATCATTCCTTATGAAAATCTTGTACATCCTTATTAGGAGATATATCTCCTAATAAGGATGTACAAGACCTTTTAACCCTCATGAAAATAGAGCGAAAGCACAAAGCGTCTTCCGTGTCGCAGGCAGAACGATGTGGAAAGAAGAAGACGAAGTCGGTTACGGTTACCCGTTTTTGGGAAAGTGATCCATGGGCCGATTTTTTCTACCACTTAGCTTTCAGAAAACCTGACCAAAAATGAAGTTACCTTTTGGCCTAATCCACCTGACACCCTGTGATTTATTTCATCAACTTATCAAATCCATGAAAACCCGACAAATTATCTATTGCACCTTGTTCAGCTTGTTTTTTTTGAATCTGAGTCAGAAATCCACTGCTCAAGTAGCATTCACCATTCATGGTACTGGGGTTACTTCGACCCTCGATGATGCCAAGGTAAAACCCGGCGTAGGGGTAGCTGCGAAAATGTATTTTAGTCCCAGAGTAGCTCTAGGCGTCTCGGCTAAATACTTGGGATTGGCTTACGACGAACACCAGTCCCTGGGTGTTAACCTCAGAAACAAAGGATCCATTGTGCCCTTAACCGGTATGTTTGAATATTATCTGACGGATGGATTCATTCGTCCCTATCTAGGCGTGGAAGCCGGAGCCTATTTGAGAACGGTGAAGGTTGATTTTCAGGGAGAACAAGTGGCTAAACAGAAAGATACCCGTTTTGGAGCAGCCCCGAAGGCAGGCGTTGCTTTGTCTTTTGGCGGGATCGGCGTGTTTGCTGAAGGAAGTTATCATCTCTTGTTCGGCAACAAAGATGGCAGTACGACCATCGGTTCAGCCAACAATATCAACTGGCAAAACCCTAACCGACTCTGGGCGGTGAATGTGGGTTTGACCTTTGGTTTCCCAAGAACGAACCAATAATTTCTTCCTTAACCAAAGCGGATAGCAGGTATGTACCTGCTATCCGCTTTTTTGTATCTCCTACTCTACTTAGGGTTCAGAAATTTCGCATTTTGCAGTCAAGGCTTAACGGAGCACCTTTTACTTCAAATTTGAAGTCATTGAACGTAGGCTTGCTCATACCCGAGAGATAGAAATTAGAAAAGGCTACCCCTTCTTTGGGTATCCCAAGCATGTTTTTATCCATTTTACCATTTTTATTGGCGTCATCAACTAAGGCTAGGCCGTAGGTGCCCGGCGGTAAATCTAGCGATACCTTTAAGGTTCCGTTCGTTAGCGAGGACTTGGGAAAGCGATGCCGCGAAACCGGCTTTTCAACTTTAAAGCCCTGCTGGTCTTTAAACACCGCAACTAGAATCTGCCCATCGGTCGATTTCAGGTTCGTAATCGTAAGCTGTACTGTTTGGGCCTGAGTGGCGAGGAAGCTGGTGGAGCCTACTACCAACAACGTTTTCAGCCAGAGATGTGCATGTTTCATAAAAACGATTAAGCAGCAATCATGTACGGATTTGAGTTAACTATTAATAAGCTTGTACAACTACTTTAGAACTTTCTTATAAAAATTAAACCAAGCTAGTCATCGGGTAGATATATCCCCTATTTAACCGTTAAATCTTCTATTATTTTGCCGAAGTAGCACCCCTTACCATAATGAAGCTTCTTTATTAACATCGCCGATGAAAAGACCTTAGCTCTCCATCGGCGATGTTAGAATTTTACGCGATTAGTTTCTGATCAATCGGGCTTGCCTGCGATTGCCCTCGGTATCTTCGAGTGAAAGCGTATATACTCCCACATTAAGTGGTGCGACATTTATCTGGATACTTCTGTCCGCAACCGATGTGTATTTTTTCACCAATACGGGCGTGCCATCATTTTTCGTAATTTCCAGTCTGAGTTCACCCACCAACGTGCGGGGTACTTTAACCGTCAACGGGCCATGCGTTGGATTAGGAAAAAGCGTCAGCGAATCCTGATCGGCAAAACGTACGGCAAGGGTTTTAGAGTAGGCAAAGGTTTGGTCAAGATCCACCTGCTTGAGTCGGTAATAATTGGTTTGATTCAAGGTCGGCGTAGTATCGGTAAATTGATAGGCGATGGATTTGGTCGAAGAACCAGCTCCGGCTACCGTACCAATGGGCTTGAATGCTTTCGCATCAAGACTGCGTTCGATAATAAATTCCCGATTGTTCACCTCGGCCGTGGTTTTCCAGTTCAACCGAGTCGTACGGTTTACTTTCTTCGCCTCCACATTCACCAGTGTAACGGGTAAGGCAGACTCCCGTAACTGAATCAATCGAACATCTGCGGCTGGAACATTTAGTGTTATACTACCCGCGGTAGTATTCGAGGGAAGATTACTTCCACTAAATAAATCTTTCATTTGATTCGCCTGCTGGGCATTCAACCCGACACGGGCCAGATCAATGGTAAAAGATTTTGCCTCGGCACCGTAATTGAAAACGGCTACATAATGACTGTTTCCCATACTTTTAACAAATAAAGCATTGGGATCCCAGCCCGTATTACCTTCTACCGGACGAAATGCTTTTCCGTCATTAATTATCTGCAGTAAGTCCGAATTTTGCAAAAGCTCCTGCGAACGGGTTTTCCAGACACCATCGCTGGCGTAATCATCGCCAGTAATCAGCGTGCCCGTTACTAAAGCTGAAGCCAGCCGTGCCCGATTTTCTCCCTCGCTTTCGTTGGCAAATACTACATGGTCCGCGTCAATGAAGGAATACATTTGGTTTTGCCACCAACCGTAGGTGGTACTGTTTAGCGTATAAGCCGTTTCGCTGATGCCTTTGTAGGCATCACAGGCAATGCGTCGCATGTGGACGTAACGACCCGTAGCTATGTTCGGCGAAATTGCAGCGTAAACCAGCATGGAACCATCCAATTGATCGATCAGATACTCCATTCCAACCTTATACGCCTGCATTCCCGTATAAACGCCAGGTTCGTAAAAGCTGTCGGCTTCCAGCGAAGCGTGGGCCAGAAAATCGATTTTAATCATTTCAAAACCACTGGCCTTGAACTTGTTAATCAGATAGGCAATTCGAGCTTTGGTCCCCGGATGGGTCGGGTCCAGGGCATAGGCTCCGTCTAAATCCAGGGGTTGACCATTGACTTTGGTCCAGCAATCCTGATAATTGTACGAACTCCCTTCCATGGTTCGATTAAACTTACCCCAATCGACAAAGGGAGCCCAGTAGATGCCGGGTTTCAAGCCTTTCGACTTACAATAATTCGCAAATTCGGTTAGCTGGCTAAAGTCGCCCGTCATGCCCCCCGGCGTCAGATTGTCCCAGTACGAGTCCAAGTCTACATACAGCGTTTGATCCGCATTTCGGAAGACGGGCACTTCATTCGCGAAAAAATCTACCACTTGTTTAGCCTTCGTCAAATTCAGATCCGACTGAATCGCCCCCCAACTGTTCCAACCCATGGGTGTCGCCTGCGTCCAGTTAAACACGTACCGTGGCTCGGCAATGGCGTTGGCCTGACCGTATACTTCCAAGCCCTGCCGCCAATCGTTGGCGTAGTTGACCAGGATGCGGGGTGATCGGCAACTTTGCTGCCCTACGCTTACCCAACCGTGTCCCCGTTTGTCGCGGGTTACATTTTCATTGGTCCAGCCCGCGAGTACGGATACGTAAGAAGTCTGCGTTCGGCCCTCCCCGGCCAGATTGATTCCTGTTTTCCAGACTTCGTGTTCTACCGAGCCCACAATCAGACCTTTTCGGCTCGTATTATCGTACAGGGTTCCAACTTCCGAAGAAGTAAAATTAGCGTAGCGATGTTCCTTGGCTTCGTATCGCACCCATTTGTCATTGTCAAAGGGTACAAACAAGGCCCGGTGATCCGCATTCGACTGAATATCTACGGCATTTGAAGTCAGCGGACTCATCTGGTAGCAATTTGAACCCGGACCATTGAGTAGGACCTCCGTATAAAATTCATCCCTGCTAGGATACGTATAAAATACCTGCTGCATCTCCAGCTGACTGCCACCGCTCAACGTTATTACGTGTCGAGTTCCCGTACCGAATCGATCCGTGACGGGGGCTGAGGTGTAGGTACGGCTGGTGTATCCGGCATTACTTCGATATACCGCATTCGAATGTGCCCGGGCCGAGGCCTCCGCCACTACTTTGGTATTGGTAAAATAAACGTCGTAGGTGCCATTTGCCAGATCGTATTCAATCCGGCTATTTATACCGAATGGAATGATTTGAACGAGCGGCGTCGGCAGCGGCGAAAGTTCAAACTTATCTACGTTAGGACCGTATCCGTAGGGATTATCGAAACTAATCAGGTTGTTACCCGCCTGCAAGGTAACACGGAGGTCAATCGTGGCTACAGTGGACCAGCCGCCGGAGGCTGGGCAGGTAATGGGTACAAACGCTTGCTGATTCGGGGTGACATTGATGGTACGCTGGTCGCCCGTTGCGTAGGAAAGCGTCATCCGGTAGGTTCCGGCATTCGTGACCTGAACGGGTACAATCACCGATCCCGTTCCCAGATTGCCGACCATTTGCTGACCCGAGCAGGATTCACAATTCTGAATGCCCGCTCCACCATCCAGGGTACCCGACTCCACTTCCACGCTCTGTGAAAAGCAAGGAATTGAACCTAGTATAAGTCCGAGCCCCCAAAGTGCAAAGGACTGGCGTGCGATAAAAGTACGTATCATAGGTTTAGCGGTTTGAGGTTACTTGCTTTTTCTCGCCATTCACCAGTACCGTAACGGTTCTAGGTTCGGGAGAAGTAATCCGGTAATCACTCACGCGACCCTTTTCCCACCGGAAATCCACGGTAAAATTACCCCGAGCCTTCAATCCTTTTACTTCGCCGGAATCTTTCCAGGCTTCGGGCAGAGCTGGTAAAATGTGAATATAACCCGCGTGACTTTGAATCAGCATTTCCGCGATCCCGGCTGTACCACCAAAGTTCCCGTCGATCTGAAACGGCGGGCCTGCCGAAAGCAGATTAGGATAAATGCCACCCCCGGCTCCGTAGTTAATGTTTACCGCGGTAGTCGGTACGAGTAGTTCCTGCAGGAGCTTTAAAGAGCGATTGCCCTCCTGCAACCGAGCCCAGAACAGCAGCTTATACGCTTTCGACCAGCCTGGACTATCATCCCCGCGTACCTCAAGGGTTTTTGCAGCGGCTGTAGCCAGTTCAGGCGTCTGTTCCGGCGTGATACAGTCGGCTGGATATAATCCGTACAAATGGGAAATGTGCCGATGTTGCAGATCCACTTCCTTGTACGACTGTAACCATTCCATCAATCGGCCGTCCTTGCCTACCATACCGGGCGGCGGCAATTCGTTCAAGCTTTGCTGTAGTGTTTTTCGAAAGGTTTCATCCGTACCTAACTGCTCGCTGGCCGTAATGACATTCGAGAACAGCTCCCGGGTCATCTGGTTGTTAATAGTCGGGCCCATGCAAATGGCGGCGGTTTTACCGTTTGGCAGGTAGAAAGAGTTTTCCGGTGATACGGAAGGAGCCGTAACCAGCCAGCCCGTCACTGGATCTTTAATCAAGGAACTCTGATAAAATTCTGCGGCTCCTTTCAGTACCGGATAGATTTCCTGCAGATACTTTTGATCGAGCGTAAAGGCGTAATGTTCCCACAAATTGTTGCACAGCCAGCCTGAACCCGCATTACAAACGCCCCAAGAAGCCTCCTCGCCCGGCTCGGTAAATCCCCAAACGTTGGTAATAACGTGAGCTACCCAGCCTTTGGCATTGTAATAAGCTTTGGCGGTTTTTTGTCCGGGTTCCACAAGCCCTTTAACCAGCTCGGCCAGGGGCAGGTTTAGTTCCGACAAATTAGCTACTTCCACCGGCCAGTGATTCATTTGCACGTTGACATCCAGGTGATAATCGCCATTCCAGGGGGTCTGAATCTGGTTGGCCCATAAACCTTGCAGGTTGGGCGGCAACAGCCCCACCCGCGTACTGCTGATGCTGAGGTAACGTCCGAATTGAAAGAACAGAGCGGCCAGAGCCTTATCTGAAGCCGGGTCTTTCTGGAAGGCCAAAAGCCGTTGATCCGTCGGTAAAAGCTCAGCTTTGGATTCGCCTAAACTCAGGGAAGCTCGGTTAAACAGCTTCTGAAAATGACTAACGTGGGTTTGTTTTTGACTAGCATACGGTTTTTTTAGAGCCGCTTCCAATACGCGAGGAGTTATTTGTTCAAATGCCTGATCCTTGAAATCCGTACCGGCGGAAAAATACAGAATGATTTCGTCGGCGGCTGTAATGATCAGCTCATTACTGGATACAGTAAGTTTACCGCCTTTGATCCGTGGCTTGATTTGAGCCAGGTATCGCATTCCCTTTCCGTCCGTACCATTGTTAAGCTGACCCGTCATTTCGAGTGACTGATTTTTTACTACGGTTTTGAAACGTTCCGGCCGGTCTAGTTGTACTCGACAGTACAGTTGTCCGGGGCGATTGGCCGAAAGCCGGATCATTCCCACATCATCACCAAAACTGGTAAAATACTCCCGGCTATACATAACACCCTTGAGCGTATACTGGGTGCGAGCCACGGCTTCATTCAGAGATAAGCTTCGCTGATAGTTTTCGGGAACGACCTTCGCGGTATCAACCCCCGGATAGGAAAATTGCAGGTGCAGATTGCCCAGCACCTGATAGCAGCCAAAGGGTACATTGGCTCCATCCCCCCTACCCGATCCGGCCCCTTTGGCCACGAAATTCTGATTGACCAGCGTCTGGGCTTCGTCATTTTTTCCGGCTAACAGTAGCTCTCTAATCTTGGGCAGACTTTGATGAGCCTCGTAATTATTGGCATCCTGCCGACCACCCGACCAGAGTGTAATATCATTGAGTACCAGGGTTTCTTTAAATACGCCGCCGTCCGTCATCATCCCTAACCGACCATTTCCCAGAGGCAGGGTTTCCTCCCATTGCCGGGCGGGTTGCTGATACCAGAGGCGTAAGGGCGTGGGTTGAGCTTGGCCGAAGGCGGTATGCAGACTATACAACAGGGTAACCAGGAATAGGCTTTTCTTCATGCGTCTTTCTTTCGAGGTTATCAGGTAAAGGACTAGAGGTGTCAGTTTGCTGTTGAAGGTTAGAACTCATCGTGTAGGGATAGCCTTTTGTCTGAATGATGCTGTATGAACCAGACCGGATTTCATCCCTTCAATACGAAGACTGGTAGCCTGTCAGCATTTTATGCTGACAGGCGGGAGGAGTTTTCATCTTCCATCCATAAGGTGTTCAATAGTAATAGCTGTCTTTAACGATGGTGTAAATCCGAACACTGTCCTTCCATCTGGACGAAAAGATCAGCCATCTCTGCAGGACGAAAACGCACCTATTGTACCGTTAATGATCCGAATAAATCCTTAGTAATTTTCATTCTGCTTCAACACCCCACCACTTTTATCAATTTCGGCTTGGGGAATGGGCCACTTGTAAAACTTGTCTTCAAATTTGTAGGGTACAAAGCTGTCCTTGACATTATTCAGGACCTGACCCGCGATGTGCCAGCGTTTGAGATCGTAATATCGTAAGCCCTCAAAAGCCAACTCGATGCGTCGCTCGTGACGGATTCGTTCCCGCATCTGGGCTTTAGTTAGACCGGTAGGCAGGGCTGGCATCGCCGAACGCTGACGGACGGCATTGATTGCTTCATACACGGATGCATCCGGCCCGGCGAGTTCGTTCTGGGCTTCGGCGTACATGAGCAGCACTTCCGCCAGCCGAAGTACGACTGCATTCTGCTGACTTAGCGTCGAAAAGCCGTACGGAATATTTTCGGGAGCCAGGAATTTCATAACCCCATATCCCGTAGGTCGACTGTTGGAGGGGATATGTACCCGACCACCCCCGAAATCCGGATGATCAATAAAGACCGTTTTCGCCAGCCGCGAATCCCGGTTTTTGAAGGGTTCTTTTTTATCCGTCAACGGTGATACGCCGTAGGGAAGTCCATCGGTACACTCAAAAGCATCCACGAAATTTTGTAAAGGGCTGGCCACCAGCCAATCTCCGTAGTACATATCCCAGGGGCGGGTATTGTTGGGAGCCAGAAAGTTGATCGAAAAAATGATCTCCGGATTGTTCTTCTGACCCGCATCCCGAAAAAGGTCTTCAAACTTTGGACTGAGCGTATACAGCGTTTTTACTTGCGTACTCAACTCCCGTACCTGCGTCAAAAGGGTGGGGTCAGGCGTACCGGTATCGCCATAGGCCGCAAAGATGAGCACCCGGGCCTTGAATGCCTGAGCGGACGAAACCGCCGCGTGCCCCCCGTTTTGCGGGTACGGGCTCGTACTCAGATTGGCAATGGCATAATCCAGATCAGCCAGTATTTGCTTGAGAATATCAGCAGCGGGTACTTTCGGCTGATTTTGGGTTTCCAGAGTCAGCGGCTCCAGTACTAAGGGAACATCGCCATACAAATGATACAATTGAAAGTAGTAGAAAGCCCGCAAAAACCGCACTTCGGCTTCGTAGCGTTTGCGATCCGTTTCGGTAATATCCGAATTGCCGTAGCCCGCCAACTGTGACAGGAAAATATTGGCCCGGGCAATGGCTTTGTAGCTTTCACTGTATACCCCCGATACGTAACCACCCGTAGAGGGGCTGATACTGCCCGAGGTAATTTCCTTGGCACTGCCCGAATTATGCTGAGCAAAACCATCGTCGGTCAGGCAGTTCCAGACGGGTAACTCCACCGCCCAGGGATCGGCCTGTAGAGAGGCATAATTGGCCGTTAAGGCTTTATCAAAATCACCCTTGGTTTTCCAGAAGGTAGCCGATGAAATCTGATCCAAAGGATTTAAATCCAGCGATTGAGTACACGAACTGAGAGCCAGTAATACCCACAAGGATAGGGTTTGCCGTTTCATTATAATTTTATGTTTAGCCCGAAGGAGAAAACCTTATTTTGAGGATACTGAACGAAACTGCCACTGCCCCCGCGTTCGGGATCAAGTCCGGGATACTTCGTAAACGTGAGTAGATTGTCACCCGAGAAATACACCCGCAGGTTATTCATACCCATTTTCTTCAGTACGGTTTGAGGAATGGTATAGCCGAACGTCAGATTCTTAAGTCGGAGATACGACGCGTCCTGCAGAAAGTAGGAAGAAGCCCGGCGAATACGGTCGGGGGCACCCCAACCCCAATAAATGCGGGGCATGGTTGTCGACGGGTTCTCAGGTGTCCAGCGATTTCGCCAGTCGACCGTCGGCGGTGAACCCTGTACGAACGGAACCGTGCCCCAGTTATCTACGAAAAATCGAATATTATTTACGCCCTGAAACAGCGTTGAAAAATCGAATCCCTTCCAGTTGGCCGACAGATTGAAGGCGTAGTTCAGGCCCGGATAATTGCCCGACATCACCACGCGGTCATCGTCATTGATTTTGCCATCGCCGTTAGCGTCGCGGTAGCGGATATCTCCGGGTACGGTGGCATCGTTATACTGCTTCGGAGCGGCGTTAATTTCTTCCGTAGACTGAAAGATTCCGACCATTTCCAGCATGTAGTAGGTATTGTACTCACGGCCTTCTTCGCGAATCCGGTAGCCATCAATTTCCCGCTGACCAAATTTTACGAGCTTGTTTTTGTAATGCTCGAGATTACCGCCTATGGTGTAGTTCAGGCCTGCCAAAGCTCCGTTTGAAACCAGGTGGTTGTACGAAATCGCCAGTTCCATACCCGTATTTTGCAAGGTTCCATTGTTGATGGTCGGTGCCCCTAATCCTACGACACCCGTTACCTGCGAACTTCTCAGAATGTCCGAAGTAGTTTTGCGGTACCAATCCGCCGTTACGTTCAGTCCTTTAAATAACGTCAGATCAAGGCCTACGTCGGCAATCGTCGTCGTTTCCCATTTGATGTTAGCATTGGATAGATTCGTCTGAGCCACGCCCGAAGAAAGGTTGGAGTCATCAAAGGAATAGTTCCCGGTAAAGCTCAGAATGGCCTGATAGGGATAGTTCCCAATGTTCTGGTTACCTAATTGCCCCCAAGATCCCCGTACCTTGGCGTTGGTGAGCCAGTTGAGATTCATATTTTTCACAAAATCTTCTTCCGACAGTCGCCAACCCGCCGAAAACGACGGGAAGATCCCCCAACGGGAAGCCGAGCTGAGTCGCGAGGTTCCATCGTACCGCATATTGGCTTCCAACAAGTACCGCTCTTTAAAATTGTAATTGAGTCGACCGAAGAACGAGCGAATGGCCCATTGGTACTGCGAGCCGTTGGCGTACTGAATGGAGGGACTGCCGGCGTCCAGCTCCTGTAAAATATCGGTGGGAAAATTCCGACGGGTTCCGTTGAGGTACTGAAAGGTATTGCGTTCGGTACTGTACCCTACCTGGAGTTTGAAGTCATGACTATCCCCGAAGGTATGGGCATAATCCAGGTACGAAAACAGGTTCGTATAGATATTCTGCTCGTCGTTCACTTCCAATCCGCCGCCTAAATCAAGGGTCGCCATGAATTCATTCGTACGGAAATTGTAAAGCTGCAAGGGAGGTTTAAACGATTTGGTTTTGTAGAAATCTGCATTCACCGCACCCTTGGCGTACCAGGTCAGACCCTTCGCCAGGTTTACTTCAAACCAGCCCTGAGTATTCGCCGAATAGTCCAGCTTATCCCGATTGATGCGTCCGGCCAGCAGGGCCATGGGATTTTTGTTATTGTACTCGAAATCGTAGGCTTTATACGTGAAATGTCCACTCCCATCCGCTAGCTGCGGAGCATAGGTAGGAGCCTGCGACATCGCCGATAAAAACATATCCTCGGAGCCAAATACGGGCGATTCCGTTTTACCAGACTTGAGAGCAAGGTTGGCCCCAAATTTGATTCGCGAATTGATTTCGGAACTGAGGTTGAGTCGGGCGTTGTACTTCTCGTAGTCGAAGCCCCGCATAATTCCCTTCTGATTTACGTACCCGATGGAGGCATTGTAATGCGTACCACCCCGACCGCCGCTGAAAGTCAGATCGTGCATGTGGGTGGGAGCCGTCCGGAACAGCAGGCCCAGCCAGTCGGTGTTGGGGTACAGACGACGGTCCGTCGCATTCCGGTACTCATCAATTTGTTGCTGCGAATACAGTCCTGAAGTCAGACCCGAATTGATCCGGGCTTCGTTGTACAGCTCCATGTACTCCGCCGAATTCGTGATCAGATCAAACAACTTGGTGGCTTTATTGATCCCGTAATTCCCGCTGTACTGCACATTCAACTTGCCGTCGCTGCCTTTCTTTGTCGTCACCAGAATGACGCCGTTAGCGGCCCGGGCCCCGTAGATGGAAGCCGAAGCAGCATCTTTCAGTACGGACACATTTTCAATATTGTTCGGGTTGAGATCGGATAAATTACCCTGCACTCCGTCAATCAAAACCAGCGGATCGGATCCGGCCCCACTAAAAGTACCGGTTCCGCGTATACGTACCGAAACACCTTCGTTACCCGGTTCTCCCCGTCCCTGTACAATCTGGACTCCCGGCATGGTTCCCTGAAGCATGGCCGTGGGGTTAGTGATGGGTCGTTTGATGAGCTCATCGCCGTTGACGGTGGCTACAGCTCCGGTTACGTTCACTTTTTTCTGCGTACCGTAACCCACGACTACGACTTCATTGAGTTCCTGCTGACTTTCTTTTAGAGTCACGTCCAGTACACTGCGACCGTTGACGGGTTGTTCCAGCGTTTCGTACCCAATAAAGGAAAAGACGAGTACCGCCTGACCATCGGGAACCGTAAGGGAATACCGTCCCTCGGCGTCAGTTACGGTTCCCTGGGTGGTTCCTTTAACGATGATGGAGACACCGGGTACGGGTTCCTGTTTCGTCGAGGTAACCCTGCCAGTAATGGGCAAGGCGATAGCGGATACGTAACCTGTAGCTACCCAACACAGGCAGCACATCACGATGAGCAATCGCCATCGGAGGAAAGTAAAGTTTTGTTTGCTCATAGGTTTGATTTTGAGGCCTTGTTTTGTGAAATGACTCGGAACCAGCTCATGCTTTTATAACGTCAATATTTTCATTGAATCGTACTATTTTGAAGCAAAAGTAGAGAAGCGGAAAATCCATTAAAATGGATAAATCTGGTAAAGAGATAGATAATACGATTATCAATTGGGATGGATTACTAATCTTACTGGCATTCCATTCTTAACGAAACCACCAAAACAGTAGCCCCATGACGCAGCCCAATAGGAGCGACAACCATTGATAGCTACCCCAAGCCGCGGGCAGGTCCGATGTAGTTTTCCAATACAGCAACTGAAGCCGGGAAGGAGCGGCATCCGGAAAGGTTTTACTGAGAACAACCTGAAGCATCACACAAAAGCAAAACAAATAAAACGCTACCATCAAAAAGGGTACATTACCGATGATGCTTTGCGGGGCCAGTTTCGCGAGAACAAATACAACAAAGCCCAGAGCGGACCCAAACCACAAGGTTATTTTAGCGGAAATAGCCGATGCTTTTTTCCAGAAAATCCCCAATAGGAAAACGCAGGTGATGGGGGGAGCCAGGTGAGCGATGATATCGTTGAGGCCATTGAAGATACTTTCGTAGCGATTTAGTAAGGGTAAAATCAGTAGTGAAACCAGCAGAGCCAAACCCGCCGAAATCTTTCCTACGCGTATCAATTGACGATCCGTAGTATCAGGCCGGTAGCGTTGGTACAGATCATAACTGACCAGGGTAGAAATGGAGTTGAGAGCCCCGGAAATCTGACTCATGAGTCCGGACAACAGAGCCGCCACCAGAATCCCGATCAGGCCGGTTGGCAATAGTTGGGTAATCATTAGCGTATAGATGCCCTTGGTGTGGATTTCACCTGAAGCCGGATTTTTCAAGACTGAGAGGTCTAGTCTACCCGTTTGGGCTAAGGTATAAGCAAAAAGTCCAGGCAGCACGAAAATAAAAACGGGCAGAATTTTGATAAAACCGCAGAATAAAGGACCCATTCGGGCGTGGTATTCATCCTTGGCTCCCAGTACCCGCTGAACAATCGTTTGGTCCGCACACCAGTACCAGATGCCCAGTACCGGATAACCGAGAAACACCGCGTACCAGGGCATGCCGCTACCGTCATCCGCCGGACGCATCATGGATAGTTTTTCGAGTTGGTGGGTCTGTTTCAGTACGGATTCCATCTCCTGCCAGCCCCCCATTTGGTCATAAGCCGCCACGCTGATAATCAGGGCTCCCACTACGAGGACGATCGTCTGAATCGATTCCGTAACGACGACAGCCGAAAGTCCACCCACAATTGTATAGATCGCCGTAATTACCGAAATGGCAATAACACCCGTGTACATATCCACGGCAAACAAGGTTTCCAATACGATACCGCCCGCTAACAGCGAAAAAGAAATGTGAACGATAATCGCTGAAGCAATCGACACCCCGGTCAGCCAATCGCGGCTGGCCCGGTCGTAGCGTTGTTCCAGAAAATCGGGAAGCGTGGTGACCCCGGAGCGAATGTAATACGGAGCAAAAAACAGAGCGAGCAGGATGAGCACCAGGGACGCCATCCATTCAAAGTTTCCGTTTAACAGGCCCGTATCAAAGCCACTCTGAGCCAGACTGACCAAGTGCACGCAGGAAATATTTGAGGCGAACAACGCCAGACCAATCATGGGCCACCGTAGCGATTTGCTGGCCAGAAAGTACGCTCCGGCTCCATCATCTTTCGTTCGCTGCTGGTGGCGGAGTCCCGTCCACAGACCAATCCCGAAAATAGCCAGAATGTAACTTCCGCTAATGACACTATCAAGAGGATGAATCATAGAAGAAAGGGGCCCTTAAACGCCGAGTAAATCGCAGCTACTACCTGGTTCCTGCGGCGTTTCGTAAACGCCGTGATTAATCCGAACCGGATGGACAAAGTGCTTTTTCAGGTGCGGAATATGTTCTAAAAACAGGGCTTTATGCCCCATGGCGATGTGATTGAAGAGTACCAGATGCTGGTGTAATTGGCCCATATCTCCCACGTGCGGAACGACTGGGATACCAAATTTTTTACTCAGTAAACTGATCGTTAAGAATTCACTAACGCCACCAACGCGGACCGCATCTACCTGAATAAATGCCGCCGACTGCGTCTGTAAGTAATTCTTAAACAGTACTTTATTGGGTACGTGTTCACCTAAAGCCAGTTTCACCGGAGCAATCTCCTGGGCCAATGTCTGGTGAGCCTGGATGTCATCGGGATGGGTGGGTTCTTCAATCCAGAATGGGTTCATGGCAGCTAGCTTTTTGCAAACCGCTTTCGCCTTGGGCAGATTCCACTGCTGGTTCGCGTCGAGCATGATTTTCACCTCGGGACCAGCGACTTCCCGTAATAAATAAGCCCGGCGGATATCCCGCTCGGCGTCTTCCGAACCTACCTTTAATTTAATGGCCGAAAATCCGGCGTCGAGTGCCTGTTGGCAATTGCTGCGTACCTGTTCATCCGAGTAATTAAACCAACCGACCGAGGTATCGTAACCGGGATAGCCACTCTGTAAAATTCCTTCGCGGGAACGTCGATCGTTTTGTTGGCTCGTAAGCAGGGCTAAAGCATCCTCCGCCGTCATTTCATCTTCCAAATAGGAAAAATCCAGCGTTTGGACTAAGGCTTCGGGTGACAGATCCAATAATAATTTCCAAAGTGGTACCCCACGTTTTTTTGCCCAAAGGTCATAACAGGCATTCGTCACCGAAGCCAGAGCCAGATGGACGACTCCCTTGTGCGGACCTAGCCAGCGAAACTGGGGATCGTTCGACCAGGCTCGGAATAGATTACCGAAATCCGCCATAACGGCTTCAATATCGTGTCCAATCAGACGCTGAGCGTAATAATTCGCCGCCTGACAAACCAGGTCGTTACCCGCTCCCAGCGTGAAGGCTAATCCCGTACCCGTCCATCCTCCTTCATCCAGCAATTGAGTGACCGCGTAGGAATATACGGGGTCCCGGTGAATGGCGTCACTTCCCGCACTTTTGTCGAGTGGATAGCGGGCATCCTGAACGGCAACTTTATAAATCATATAAAAAGGAATAAGGTTAGGTGCATTTATACTTTTGCTTCCAGGGCTTGCGGTGCTAGCAACTTTTTGTAACCCAGCTCCGCTCCACCGCTGACGGGCAGAATACATCCGGTGATGAACCGGGCCATATCCGAAATCAGGAACAGACAGGCGTCGGCAATGACATCCCCTTCGGGACAGTACCCTAAGGCATGAATCTGATTCAGATACGCTTCCACTTCTTCCGGGTTGGGCTGTTGCTGACTCCAGCTCCGCAGCAGGGGCGTCAGTACGCCCGCCGGGGCTACTGCATTCACGCGGATACCCAGCGGGGCGTAATCCAAAGCCATGGATTTGGTAAGAGCGTTAACAGCTCCTTTGGTGGCGGTATAAGCAGCGTGGATTTCCTGGCCAATCTCGCCGACCAGACTTCCAGTATTGAGAATCGTACCCCGGGTTTTCTTCAGCGATTCGATACCGTGCAGCGTGGTATGATAAATGCCGCCTACGTTCACTTCAAATAAGGTTTTCCATTCCGGTTCGGACGTATCATGCAGGGCTTTCGAGGGACTGGATATGCCGGCGTTGTTGTGTATCACATCGATTTGCCCAAATACCCGGAGGCAATGCTCGATGGCATGTTTGATTTCACCCGAATCAGCCACATCGGCGAGCACGAAATCCGTAGCCTCCGGATTCAGTACTGTGCGGGCTCGGTCAATGCTAAGGCGGTCATTGCTAACGATACACAGGCGGGCTCCCGCCCGCTGGTAGGCCTGGGCACATTCGAAGCCAATCCCTTCGGTTCCTCCGGTCAAAAAGACCACTTTGTCCGCCAGGAGGTAGCCCGCATTGGTGGCAGGTATAGGCATCACATCTATGGGTTATTGGGTTTAGATCAGGAAATGATTCGCCAAAAGTAGAACCCTACCCTAGCCTGGGCTATAGAGTATTTACTTATTTTAATGGATTATTTGATGATTTTTATTCCCTGAATTTTTGCGTTTAAATAGAACAATAGGAACATAAAAAATAATTTCTAACGTACTTTCGTGGTGATAAGCATATGAATTAGCCAAAGGGCTGGAAAATTCACCGCTAATTAATCACCCATAAAATGAGCAGCACCTTACGAAGAAGGGACGGATTCGATGGCGAGAAATTAATTGGTATACCGAGTGGCGTTCTTCGGGACATCATCCAGCCGAACCCGGCCTTGTTTCCTTTGTACATTACCCACATTGGTTACTTTCCCAAGGCTCTGTTTCATTACCGGGAACGCAGGAAAGGCTGCGAAGACAATATTCTCATTTATTGTATACAGGGAAAAGGCCATTACGTCATTGGGGATCAGCGATTTGAAGTGGGAGCCAATCAGTATATCCTGCTGCCCGCTACGGATTTGTACATTCGCTACTGGGCCGACTACGAAGATCCCTGGACGATTTACTGGGTACACTTCACCGGACCTCAGATTGACGCTTTTAATCAGACGCTACACATTATACCCGAAAACGGACCGATCAACCTGGCTTTTAACGAACACATCATCGATATCTGGCATAAAACCTATCAGAGCCTGGAATGGGGGTATAGTCTGGACAACCTGGCTCAGGCGAATATGCGTCTGACGTATTTGGCATCCCTATTTCTATACCCGCCCAAGCCTTCCCTACCCGAGCGAAACAAGAAGGACGATATTATTTCCGCCGCCATCACGTTCATGAGTTCAAACCTCGACAAGAAGTTATCGGTGGAAGAGTTGGCCCAGCAGCATCAGCTCTCCTGTTCGTATTTTTCCATGCTCTTTCGCAAGGGTACGGGCATGGCACCCGTCGATTACCTAATTCACCTGAAAATGCGGAAAGCCTGTCAGCTGATTTACGCTGATGATACGAAAATCAAAGATATTGCCCTAAGTTTGGGCTATGATGATCCTTTTTACTTTTCCAGGATTTTCAAAAAGAACATCGGCCAATCCCCGGAACAATATCGACTTACGGTAAAAAAAAGCCAGTCATCGGGGTAGTTCTTTTGTTATGTACTACGAATTGAACGACTCCACCTCACTGCATTCATATCCCGTAGTATCCATTGCTTTTTAATCCCGCTTCCGAAACAGCGTCGGCGTAGTACCGGTGTATTTTCTGAATTGTTTACAAAAATGACTTTCATCGGTGTAGCCAAACTCATCCGCGATTTCCTTCAAACTAAGCTGACTATACAGCAAACGAGCCTCGATGAGTTTGATCTTATACTTGACAATGTACTGTTTCAGTGATTCTCCCGTCTGCTTCTTAAACAAAAGACTGATGTACGCGGGAGCATAATGAAACGTCTGGGCGAGATGCTCAATACTCAGGTTTTCGGGTTGATAAATATGTTGTTTGATGTAACCAAGAATGGCCTCCACTGAATCTTTCAGTACCGGTTTAGCGGGCGTCTCCCTGAATAAGTTGCGAGCCAGAATCATCAGCATACTCCGCATCAAACTATCCCGAACAATCTCAAAATAAGGCGTCTGATCGTTCGCTGATTCGGCTTCCAACACCGCCAGTAACTGGTGCAACTTCTGTTTCTCCTGCTTATCCACCAGCAAAGAGCCCCGACTTTGCGAGGAGGTCGTCAGTAGCGTCCGAATTACGGGTTGCCAGGG
The DNA here is from genome assembly GCF_002943425.1 of Siphonobacter curvatus. Taxonomy (NCBI): domain Bacteria; kingdom Pseudomonadati; phylum Bacteroidota; class Cytophagia; order Cytophagales; family Cytophagaceae; genus Siphonobacter; species Siphonobacter curvatus. Next base: position 330,678 of record NZ_PTRA01000002.1, on the reverse strand, counting down.
CCGATCCTTATCAGAAGGGTGTTCCTTGTGAATCGATTCATTAAAACGGACAAAGCTGAATTCGGTCAACGCTTCGATTTCAAAGAAATGGAAATCCTCCGGCCCCAACAGGAAAACGTCGCCCTCCTGATAGGGAAAGGTATTACCATTGATGTGATGAATGCCCTTCCCTTTCAGTACAAAAATGATTTCGAAGTACGTATGCTTATGGACGGAGTGCATCCAGGTTTGGGCTTCGAAGTGGTAGATACTGAAGGGAGTATGTAAAATGTAGCGTTTCATAGAGCTAGAGCCTGCCCGTAAATCTACCGATAGATAATGGATTTTTACAATTAGAGGCTAAAGTCACATCTGTACATTTGTTTTTACAACAGATTGAACATCCTATCCTTATGAAACAGATCTTCCTGCAGATAACGTGCTTTACGCTCCTGATTCTATTTTCATCCCTGAAAACGGCGGACGAATGGACCCCACTTTTGGATAAAGATCTTTCCCAATGGCAAAGCTATCTAAGCTATGCACACAAACCCGGCTATAATGGAAAAGTACCGAAAGACGCAGCTGGTAACCCAATTGCTCCCGTTGGGTATGACAAAGATTCTTTAAAGGTATTTTCGGTGATTGATGAAAAGGGTGGTCCGGTTTTAAGGGTTAGTGGAGAGATGTATGGCTGTCTAATTTCACGGCAGTCCTACGAAAACTACCACTTAAAACTTCAGGTAAAATGGGGCCAGAAGAAATACGTGCCGCGTATGAACTTGTTGAAAGATTCCGGTATCCTCTACCATTCCATTGGAGAAGCAGGGGCTGATTACTGGCGGACCTGGATGCTCTCGCAAGAATTTCAGATTATGGAAGGGCACATGGGCGATTTCTGGTGTCAGGCCAATTCCGCCATCGATATTCGCTCGTACCCATCGGAAGGAAGTATGAGCCGGATTGCCGACGAAAAACAACCCTTTGGTACTCTCAAACAAGGAGGCGATGGCTTTTGCATGCGTTCGGGCAATTACGAGACGCCCGGCAACGAGTGGACGACGCTTGAATTAATTTGCTTCAAAGGGAAAAGCCTTCATATCGTGAATGGCCACGTGGTGATGATCCTTCAAAATTCCCGCTACATAACGCCCGAAGGTAAGGAAGTACCGATGACGAAAGGCAAACTCCAGCTACAGAGTGAGGCCGCTGAGGTTTTCTTTCGGGATATTCGTATTAAACCGCTGGAAAAAATGCCACCGGCTTACGAGCGTTTGTTTTAATGACATTCTCTATCAGAGAGAAGAATTTTCCAGGTTGTGCCTACGGTGCAGCCTGGAAAATTTTGATTTTGGACAGCAAAACGATTAATACCGTACTACGAACGTTTACATGCTTCTCCTGTATGCCTTAATTAGCCCCTTCAACCTGTTACTTCTAACCTTAAACCACTCAAACCTTAACCCCTTTCAAACGTATTCCTCCATAAGGAAGTACCTTTGCGAAACAGAAACAAGGGTAAGCTAAGGCCCCGAACACGAGCGTTACGGCATGAATGCATGGGATGTACTGATTCACGACAAAGAAAAAATTGATTGGCAGGATATTCGTTTAGACGAAACGAACCGCAGATACCTTCAGCAAGTCATTAAAGAATACACGTATGTGGAGGAACTCCGCAAGTACAATCTTCCCGTGACGAACAAGCTGATGCTGGCGGGCAGCACCGGATGCGGAAAAACCAGCACGGCTAAAGCCATGGCTTCCGCCCTGCATAAACCCCTGTATATTCTGGACCTGAGTACAGTCGTTTCCGCCAAAATTGGTGAGACGGCGGGTCATGTTAAGGCAGCTTTTGACCGGGCCTTACGGGATAAAGCCATCCTGTTTCTCGACGAATTCGATCACCTGGGTAAAATCAGGGATGATAAGGATGTAGGCGAGATGCGGCGACTGGTTAACTCACTCATTCAATTGATCGACTACCTGCCCGACACGGCCCTACTCGTAGCCGCTACCAATCACCTGGAAGTAATTGATCCGGCCCTTAGGAGACGTTTTCAACTGACCTTACGCTATCAGATGCCGGGACCGGAGGAACTGGATGCCTATTACGAAACCCTGCTCCAGGCTTTTCCCGAATCCTTGCATCACGTGGACCGTAAGTATGGAGTGTCTTACGCCGAAGCGAAGGATCATTTATTCACGGGCCTCAAATCGCTCATTATCCAATCGCTTGAATCGCAAGAGGTTCAATCATTCTGATTGTATCATACGCTGATCTACTTAATCCTCCGCCCGAACTGAGCGGAGGATTTTTCTTAAAAGCCATTTTACGCGTACAACATTCAGCCCTGAATAGGTCCAACTCAGCTATCAATTAGACTGGTTCAACCCCGGGACGCTAGTAGGGACCTGCTTTTCGAAACTACTTTTGTTCCTATCCATCCGTAACAACTTTGCGGACAGTTACTAAAGCTATTTTTGTACATACACTAATCGTACCGAGCTTTTGATGGCTGTTGGTAAGCATCGTATTTTTCCCCTTTAATTCCCGTTCACCTATGAATATCATCATCATTGAAGACGAGCTTCGAACGGCCCAATCCCTCGAAAACACGATCCTCGGACTCCGTGCGAATGCTACCATTACGGGGAAATATCAAAGCGTAGACCGTTCGGTACAGGCACTCCAGGAAGGCTCACAACCAGATCTGATCTTCATGGACATTCAATTAGCCGACGGCTTGTGTTTTGAAATTTTCAAGGCTGTGAAAATTTCCTGTCCGGTCATTTTTTGTACGGCCTTTGATGAGTATTCACTGGAGGCCTTCAAACGGAACGGGGTTGACTACGTACTCAAACCTTTTTCCAAAGAAGACATTCGCGAGGCCTTGAGGAAAGTAGATGAGTTAAAGAATTTCTTCCAGCAAAAGACGGTACCGGATTTAAGCGACCTGCTAGCCCGGCTCGGGGCACCCGCTGGAAAGACGAGTTTTCTGGTTTTTAAAAACCAAAAATATACGACCGTTCAAACGGAAAACATTGCCTATTTCTACGTTGCCAATGAGGCAACCCACATCGTCTGCTTCGATAGGCAGGCGTTTTCAATTAATCAATCGCTCGATCAGCTCACCAGTTCAGTATCCAGCAAGCAATTCTTTCGCCTCAATCGGCAGTACATCGTCAATTTCAGGGCCATTAAGGAAGTGGAGCATTATTTCCTGCGAAAACTCTTGGTGAAGCTCGTCATCGAAACGCCCGATAAACTACTGGTGAACAAGGAAAAATCGCACAGTTTTCTTTCCTGGATGGAAGAGCGTTAAACTTTGCTTTCAACAATTATCTCTTGAAAAACAAAAAGCCACAAGATACCCTTGCGGCTTTTTGTTTGATACCTAGTGACATCACTTCACGGCGATAAGCGAAGTATACGTAGCGGGATACAACTTTCGAAACTGGAGGTAAGTTACCGATACCATTACGAAAGCGACGATGGCGTCTACCGTCGCTGGAAATCCCAGTACACTGAGTTTGGAAAAGAATGCAAAGGCAATGTCAAAGAATACACCGGCAAAAACCCATTCTTTTAAACGAAGAAATCGGTTGGGTAGTAGGAGGACCAGTACGCCCAAGAGTTTGGCTAGCCCCAGAGTATAAATAAAGTGTGGCGGGTACCCCAGTTGTACCGTGATGCTCCATACCAGCGGATTCTTAGTTAGTTCAAAGATTCCACTGGCTCCGAACCATAAAGAAGTCAGTACCACACCCGTCCAGTAGATAGCTTTGTTTGTTTTCGCGTTCATAATGGCATGCATTGTTTCGTGATCGTGAAGCAAAAATGAACGCTGAATTTTAGTCAGCTTAGCCGTTTTCGGGCGAACTGGACAGAATACGGGTCAGACCGGACACTACGAACGGGGACATAGATTGCAGCTGTTTTCCTAGGCCAGAAAAGCAGTGAATTGCTCCACTGCTTTCCTCGCTTTCCCCAGATTGACTTAGCCCTGAGAATCCAACGGTCGAATCACCCGGCATGGGTTGCCAGCCGCGAATACATCGGCAGGAATGTCACGGGTAACCACGCTACCCGCTCCAATCACCGAACGATCGCCAATGTGCACGCCGGGGCAAATAACCACGCTACCGCCTACCCATACGTCTTCTCCAATGGAAATGGGCTTGCCACTTTCCAGTCCTTCCGCCCGTACCCTAGCATCCATGGGATGCGTGGCCGCATAAATCTGCACGTTGGGACCAAATAGGGTACGGGCTCCAATGCGAACCGGCGTTACATCCAATACGGTACAGTCGAAATTAAAAAATACGTTTGCACCGATCTCAATGTTCGTTCCGTAATCACAGTAGAATGGTGGCTGTATGTTAAGGCCAGGACCCGCCTGGGGCAGCAATTCCTGGATAAGCTGGGCTCGGGATTCGGGCTCATCTTCCCGTGATTCATTGAGGGCTTTTAGTAACAAACGGGCTCGCGTCCGTTCCGCCGTCAACTCGGGGTCCAGAGCGTTGTACAACTCCCCCGCCAGCATTTTTTCTTTTTCTGTTTTCATGACTTTTAGTACTTAGAACTCTCGCAGGCACCCTTACTTATGAACAGGTTTAACCACGAAATTTTCAAATACGACGGGAAAGCTCTCTTTACCCGGGGCTGCTGCTACCATACCGATCTGTGCTTTAACACCGGGCGGAAAATACGCTAATCGAAGCATTTCAAACTTTTGATTATCAAACGAATACTCGATTTGAACATAATCCGCTTTGCGGAGTAATTTTAGCCAGAGGGAAGCTGGGCTATCGTGTCGGGGTACCACCGACCAGTCTGAAAACTCACGGGTTACCACTGCACTGACATTCTGTACGCCATCGACGTACTCAATACCCGTTTTGATCCAGTTTTTTGCATCGATACGAACCATCAGCCCGGCCTGATGAAAGAGCTCCCGATACTGACCGGTAACTTTTACAGTAGCCTCAAAATCGCCCGTTAGTTCCTGGTAATAAAAAGGTCCGGAATCGCGGATGAAATCATAATGGGTGATCCGCCAGAAATCGGTGTTGGGTTCTACCGTCAGGGATAATTTCTGAGCATCGCCGCTCCACTGTTTGGGGGGATTAAGCCATTGCATAGAAGATTTCGTTTGGGCAGAAACCAGAAGGGAGGAAAATAAAAAAAAGCTACTAACTAGCAGTTTCTTCATGGGGAATACAGAGAAGGTACACAAAAACACCCTTTGTCGGGTGAAACCGCAAAACTAGAAGCTAACCATGATTAAACTTTTTTACAAATGTTAAAAAAGGCGGTTGGTTGAAACCCAACCCCAGCTTAAGGTTTCATTCGAATTCGACTCAAGCTAACCTGCGAGATGCCCAAGTACGATGCGATATAACCTAATTGTACCCGTTGAAGCAGTCCAGGGTAATTATTGAGAAAATCCTCGTAACGTTCCCGAGCTGTTTTGAATTGACGAGCCGTAAAACGTTCCTCCGCCAGTCGTAATTCGGATTCGGCAAATTTTCTGCCCCAGTTGGCCAGGTGAATATCCTGTTGGTATAGGTCCTGCAACGTTTCGATAGAAATGGCGTATACCTCTGTACTTTCCAAGGCTTCGAGAAATTCAAACGCAGCTTTACGGATGGTAAAGCTGTTCATCGACATGGCAATATCTCCGTCCTGCCCAAACCAGAACGTCACTTCCCGTTCCTGATGCAGCACATACGCCCGCACTACGCCTTTTCGTATAAAATACACCTGATCGGCCAGTCGATCGGCACTCATCAGCAAATGCCCTTTCGGTACTGTGATTAACGCCAACTCCTGAATCAGTTTTTGTTGAGAGGACTGTGGCATGGGATCAATCCTACCCAGTATTTCTTCAATCTCCACGGTACGCGTTTTAGTAAAGCACGAAGGTAGCGAAGGTTTGTACGAGGGCTGCTCTTTTCAAAAATATAGGACACTAATACGGGAAATTCCTTACTACGTAGGGTCGTTCATAAAGTAAAAAAGCGATGACGTTTGAAACGTTATCGCTTTTTTACCCTAAAATGAGTCTGAGCCGTTACTCACGCCCTAACAAATATTGGGTTAGGCCCTGCGTCTGGACATTGCCACTACGGCAATTCCTCCTACCACCAGAATCGCTCCGATATAGGGGGGCCAGTTGACCGTTTCTTTTTTATCAGCCGATACTTCCAGTGGGCCAATATCCAGTACTTTTTCTTTTTTGGTGAAGGAGAATCCGGTCCATACTAACATGATGGCACCAACAACGATTAAAAGGAGTCCAGCGGTTTTCATAGATATGCAAAGGTTGTTTTCGTTCGATTCCCTAAAAACAAGTGCCAATGCCACTTTAACGGTCTAAGTAAGGAGAAGAAAAGCAAGCTCAGGTATCTGGATTTTATCAAAAGCCAATGAAAAAATCCTTACTGATCTTAATGGATACATTGCATCCGACGACAATTCATCGTTTAGTTCAAGGGGAAATTCCCGAAACCCTGGCTGAAGACATACCAAGCTTTTTCAGCCCCTTACTGGTTCAATAAACGAAGGAGACAACTGCTGGAAAAGATAGGCTTTGCCTGTACTTTTGTGTACAACGTTTATCTTAACGTTCGCTAAAGCCCTCGATCCTACCGAAAACCGATGCCTATCCACGTTGCCATTACCCGTAAAGTACGCCCGGGCAAAGAAGCCGAATTTCGCGAATCGTTACGCCGTTTTCTGGGTGAATCCTTTTCGCACGGGGGCGTTCACGGAGCCGCCATGCTTACCTCTTTACCCGACAGTGGTGAAATCGGCATTTTGCGAACCTTCGCCAATGAAGCGGAACGCGATGCCTTTTACAACTCTCAACGGTTTAAAGACTGGGAGGCCTATGCCTCTACGCTAACCGAAGATCCCGTGTACCGACAACTCAACGGTCTGGAAGCCTGGTTTCGGTCACCGGGGGCACCACCCCGCTGGAAAATGGCCCTGGCTACCTTGTGTGGGGTGTTTCCCACGAGTCTTTTTCTAACCTTTACCGTCGGTCTTTTTATTAAAGATTTCCCTATCGTTCTTCGATTACTGATCACGGCGGCGTGTATGGTCGGTTTACTTACCTGGGTGGTGATGCCTTTCGTAACCAAGGTGCTAAAAAAATGGCTTCACCCGCATCGGTAAAGCCATTGGAAAACTACTCATCGGTACTATGCAAAATCAGTGAGCAATGGCGTCTGCTTTCTTCGAGAGTAAGCGATGAAGTTCGCAGCCCGCGAGCAGGAAAGCACCTACGCCAAAATTGGCCGTGGAATTGGCATCTACTACCTGTCCCGGTATGGCCTTTTCACCAATGGGCTGCACGTAGCCTACTTTACCATCGGCCTGCAAAGCTACGTTTGAAAGGTACTGCCAGCCTTTAAGGGCCGCGGGCAGATAGGTTTTCTTCGGTAAATAGCCGTGGTTGATTCCCCAGCACAAGCCGTAGGTGAAGAAGGCCGTACCACTGGTTTCGGGACCAGGAGCGTGAGCCGGATCGAGCATACTTCGCGTCCAGTATCCTTCGGGTTGCTGGGTTTTCAGAACAGCCTGGGCCATTTCCTGAAAACGGGTCAGGTACGCCTTGCGATGGGGATCTTCCTTGGGTAAATCCTGTAATACTTTAGCCAATCCGGCAAAAACCCAGCCATCTCCCCGAGCCCAAAAATCTTTTTTGCCGTTCGTACTCCGATGTTTGGGGTACACGTATTTGGCATCGCGGTAATAAAGCTTTTCTGCGGGATCGTACATGATACCGTTGGCGTAGGTGAAGTACTCGTATAGCTTGGAGAGGTACTGCGGATTACCCGTTACCTGATACAGCTTGGTCATCACGGGCATCACCATGTACAATCCATCGGCCCACCACCAGTAATCCGACTGAGGCGTGTTCATTTCGTACGTCATCACTTCCTTCGCCCGGGCAATTTTGTGCGGCTCCGGTTTCAGTCGGTATAAATCAATGTAGGTTTGGAAGCAGATTTGCCAGTCGCCAAACAATACGTAGTCATCCGTTTCTCCGTATGAATATTTCCATTGGGTCGAATCGGCCGATTTAGCTCCCTTCCATTCGTTGTGCTCAGCCCAGTCTTCCGAGTACTGCCGGTACGCTTCCTTACCCGTACGGAAGTAAGCTTCCATGTTTCCGGTATGGTAGGCCGCATTGTCCCAGAAGGCCCGGCCGTGTGTGGGATGCGTGGACTGCCAGTATTGATTGGCTTTTTCGATGGATGTCAGTACTTGGTCTGCCGTAGGGCGTTGCTGGGACCAGCCCGTGCAGGCCAAGCCAATCAAACCCAGACTTAATAGAATAGATTTAAACATGTGCTCTCTCTGACTCAATAGGAATTTAGTTTTGGAAAACGTTGGTTATTTCGGAAATGTCGAACGCAGATTCCAGCGATCCGTCCAGGTAATGACCGGCTGACCTTTTTCAAACTGAATGGGAAGCCACAGGTAGCGGCTGTCTTTCAGATCCTTGGGATTCCAGCGATCGGCCATAAAAATGTAAGCGTCCTTTTTACCGGGTACTGGTAGGATGTAGGTGGATTGTCCGTCAAAGGTCAGTTCCGCATTTGGTCCCCGCATCGGGTCACCCAACAGTTGATAAGGACCCATCAGCGATGATGCTACGTGTACACTGGCGGCGTTGGGTTTCCAGCCCGTACAGCCGCTGGTGATCAGGTAGTACTTACCTTCTTTTTTAAACAGGGCCGGTGCTTCCCGGTGTTTGCTGAAAAGCAGGGTATCCTGGGTCGTCACGGAAAGGAAATCGTCCGTGAGTTTAGCAATCCGCAAGTCGTAGTTATCCCGGGCAGCGTATACGTGATAGGCGGAGCCGTCGTCATCCACAAATAAGGTCATGTCCCGCGACATGTGTCCATTGGGCCGAAAACTCTTCACGTAGCGATACGGACCCGTGGCTTTATCGCTAACCGCCACGCCCGCCCGGGCGGCGTCATAGCCTTTGCCGGGCAGCTCCAGGTGAAACCACATCACGTACTGTTTTGTCTTCGGGTTATAAATTACCTTGGGCCGCTCCATCAGGCCACCCACGGCAATTTCGCTGGTGGGGTCGGATGATTTAGGCAGGGCCACACCCTGATTTTTCCAGTGATAGAGGTCTTTGGACGTGTACACGCTGACGCCTTCGGAAGCTTTGGTACCGCGAATTTCACCAAACCAGTAGTAGGTCCCGCGATCATAGAGCAAGCCGCCCCCGTGGGCGTTGATCAGCTCGCCGTTTTCGTCATACCAGCGTTCACCCGGCGTAAATGCGTCTCTTTTCTGCGATTGACTAAAGCCGGAGGTAACCAGACCCGTTAGCAAACTAAAAGTTAAAAATAGCTTTTTCATGAATCTAGAGCGTGTTGTTAAATAAAGCGTCCGGACTGGGAAACCCATCCGGACGCTAAAGTACTGGTAATCATTAATACCCTGGGTTTTGCTGTAAAACCGCATCTTTATTTAACTGGATTTCCGTTAAAGGAATCGGCATCAGTAAATGCGTATTAGTCAAACCACGCGTGGGGTTGAACCCATTGTTGCTGTTCAGACGCGTTGCCCGCTCTACCAGTGTTTTTGTACGCATGAGCGTCATCCGGCGGTTTTCTTCGCCGATCAACTCCCGCACCCGTTCATCGAGCACGAAATTCAGCGTCATGTCCGCGGCCGAAACGCTACCTACGGCTGGATAGCCCGGGAAAGCCCGCTCCCGTAGAGCATTGATACTAGCCGCGGCGGCTTCAAGCTTACCCTGTTTCACCTGTGCTTCCGCTAAAAGCAAGTAAGTTTCACCGAGACGCATCAGCACCATGTCCTTGATCATGGCGTAACCAAACGTATCGTTGGGGTCAAACTGGTACCATTTCGTGGTGTGGGGAGCCAGGTTAAATACCGTATCTGCTCCCGCATAAGGGACGGGTTTTCCGAAGGTCGCCGGTCTGCTAGCATCGTTGTAGGTGTACCGACGGCGGATATTATACTGCGAGTTACGCATATCGCCCGGTTTGTACAGTTCATAAAGTACCCAGTTGCTCAGTCGCAGACGACCCAAGGCCCGGCCTCCCGTGGAGTCGGAAAGAGCCATACCCGGTACGTTGTGGTAAGCCGCTCCCCATACCCGGCGATGTTGCGGGTTATCGGTAATACCGCCGACCACCGTGTTAGGATTTTCCTGCTCCAGTACCCAGATGGCTTCGGTGTTGCCCTGTACGCGTCGCTGGTTTCCGTAAATAAACATATCGTGATAATAATCACCGGGCTGCGTCGACTGAATGCCGTACCGACCTTTCACCAGTTTAAACCGTCCGCTGTTGATGATGCCCTGTAGTTGCGTCTCTGCCAGATCGGGTTTGTCCATTCGCAGGTAAGCTTCTGCCAGTAGTTGCATGGCCATGAACTTATGGGCCCGACCGTACAACTTTCCTTTGGTGTTGCTACCTACGCTTTCTATGTCAGGTAAGTTATTGACCGCAAAAGTCAAATCCTCCACGATAAGCTTGTTTACTTCATCGAGCGAAGCCCGCACGAAATCCGTTTTAGGGCCCGTCAACGCCGTCGTAATCACGGGAACGCCGCCAAAACAGGTAGCCAGATTGTTGTACGCATACGCTCTGAAAAACTTAGCTTCGGCACTGATGCGATTCTTACCGCCCTGACTGATTCCCGTCAAGCTCGGATTATCGACGGAATTGATGATCGTGTTGGTGAGGTTCACCATGATGTAATTCCGGTTCCAGAAATAGCCCGCAGCTTCGTCCGTAGGGGTCAGCAGCGTGTAGTTGTAATACGGAATTTCAATGCCCTGCTGATTGGCCGTGGCATTGGCCACGTCCGTTCCCACTTGCCACACGCTGAGCCAGCCCTGCCGGCTTGACCACGAGTAGTACGTACTGGTGTGATTATACAGCCCAACCAGGGAGGAATTAAGCCCCAGCGAATCGTTTAGGGTAACGGGCGTGTAAGCGGAATACGGTTTTTCGTCAAGAAAGCTTTTTTGGCAGGACGAAGTTGCCAGAGCTACTGCCGCCAGGGCCGCCAGCTTTAGATATATTTTTTTCATCGTGTTCAAGAGTAAAATCGCGTATTAACGAAGCGAAACATTTAAGCCCAGTACCAGTGAACGAGTCAGGGGATAGTTATTAGTCCAATCTCCTGAACCACGGCTGCTTTGTACGGCCTCAGGATCCCAACCGATCCAGTTGGTAAAGGTGTACAGGTTCCGACCACTGGCGTATACAGTTAGGCTACCCAGACCCAATTTGTTCGCCAGATTCTGGCTCAGATTGTAACTCAGCGTGACGTCCTTGATCCGCGTAAAGCTCGCATCTGAAGCGTAGCCGTAGCCCCGCGTATTGCGGTAAGCGAGCGAAGGCCGGGTATTGCTTTTGTTTTCAGCCGTCCAGTAGCCTACTTCAATGGGTGTATTCCGTTTGCCCGTTTCGTCAGCGTAGGTCAAATCCGCGTTGTTACGGGTTATTCCCTGTACGGTTTGAATGAATACACTCAAGTGCAGATTCTTGTAATGGAAAGTGTTGGTTAAACCGCCCGTCCATTTAGGAGCCGTTTGTCCGAGAATAATCCGGTCACCATCGGGAGTAATCTTACCATCTCCGTTGATGTCGGCAAACTTCAAATCTCCCGCAACGGCTCCGGGGTCCTGATCGGCCGCACTTTCGCCCTGTTGCCAAACCCCGATCATTCGGTAATCGTAGATGACACTGATGGGCTTTCCAATAAACCAGCGGTTACCTAAATCATCTTTCTTATCTCCGTACAGATCCACAATGCGGTTACGGTTGGAGGCGAAGACAAGGGTCGTCTCCCACTTAAAATCCGAAGCCGTCAGGTTACGCGTGTTCAGCGTTACTTCAACCCCGGTATTCGAGGTTTCTCCCAAGTTGTCGAATACGCTGGAATAACCCGTCAGGATGGGAAGGCTACGCAACAGCAAGAGGCCTTTCGTGCGGTTTTTGTACAGTTCCAGGCTTCCGTTGATGCGGTCGTTGAAGAGTCCGAAATCCACACCTAAGTTCTGGCTCAAGGTCGTTTCCCATTGCAGATTGTTGTTACCCAGGTTGCCCGGGAAGGTTCCGATGGTACTGATGCCGTTGAAAGGCGAGCGGCCCGTGTTGGATGTTGTAATCGTCCGGTACACGCTGATGGCTTCGTTCCCCGTTTTCCCGTATGAGAACCGCAGTTTCAGGTTATTAACTAGGCTCTGATTTTTCATAAAGGCTTCGTTGCTGATATTCCAGCCCAAAGCCGCCGAGGGGAACAGACCGTACTTCGTCGTGTTGGCTCCGAACACCGACGATCCGTCATTCCGGGCTGTAACGGTTAGCAGATAGCGACTGTCATACGAATAGTTGATCCGACCCATTTGAGAATTCAGGGCGTAGCGATCCGCGTAGGAGTTACTGGACTGGGTAGCACCCGCTCCGAGGTTGTTGAAGGAAAGCTGATCATTCACAAAACCTTTCGCTTCACCCGAGGCAGTACCGTATTTCCGTTGTTGAGCACTGTACAGACCCGTGAAATCAAAGTGGTGTTTCCCAAAATCTTTGGTATAGGAAAGGATGTTTTCCAGCGTGAAACTGTTGGTTTCTGAGAAAAACGTATTCGCTGTTCCGATCAGGTCATTGGCTGCACGACCTACGTAGCTACCCGTACGGGCTGGAATGTAAGAGTACCCAATGTTCATGCGGTACTTCAGACCGTCCAGTTTACCGGGCAACTTCACCTCTACGTAGCCGTTTCCGTTCAGGTTCGTACTCCGATCCAGTCGATCCGTGGTTAAACCCAGCAGGGGGTTCGTGTACAACTGTTCCGGGAACATCGGGAAGATTTTATACGTCCCATTTGTATTGTACATCTGGCCGTAGGGGCTCATGGCTGAAGCATTCAGCAGGTTGGCCCGGCCACCGTCGCGGTTATTGTTGGCAATAAAGAGCGACGTTCCCACGGTTAGAAAATCCGTCAGCGTCACATCAAGGTTCGAGCGGAAACTGGCCCGCTTATAATTATAGCCCTTCACTACACCTTTCTGATCCAGAAACTCGCCGGAAACGAAGTACCGAACGTTGGGTGAACCGCCGGAAATGCTCAAGTTGTGGTCCTGCAATACGCCCGTCTGGGTCGATTCTTTGATCCAATCGGTCGTGATACCGGCATTGTAATTGGGAAGCTCGTCGTAGTTCGGAACGGGGAAAGGTGCCGTCTGCCCCGTTTGTGCGATAAAATCGGCGTATTTTTGAACGTATTCCGCTCCGTTTCGGGGACGCAAAATGTGCGAGAACTCTTCAATTCCTACGTAATTATTGTAGCGGATGGTAGGCTTACCGGTGGTACCGCGTTTGGTCGTAATCAGGATTACCCCGTTAGCTCCGTTCGTACCGTAAATGGCTACGGCAGAGGCATCCTTCAGAATTTCCATCGACTCGATGTCGTTCGGGTTGATGTCGTTGAGCGAACCGCCGGTCTTGCTCAGCGGAATACCATCCACCACCACGAACGGTCCCGAATTGGCGTTAATCGAGTTCTGGCCCCGAATGGTCGTAGAAGGGGAAGCACCGGGTACGGAAGAAGGCTGCGAGATATTTACCCCCGCCACGGATCCTTGCACGGCCTGCAATACGTTAGTAACGGGTAATTGCGACAGACGTCCCTTAGGTACGGAAGCCACCGAACCCGTAATGTCCGAACGTTTCTGGGTACCATAGCCTACGACCACAACCTCGCTCAAGGCTCGGCTATCGTCTTTCAGTTGGACATTAATGGTAGTCTGTGAGCCTACTGCTATTTCCTGCGTGGCATACCCTACGTAAGAGAAAACCAGGGTTGGACTGGACGTACCCTCGGGAATCTGGAGTCTGAAGTTCCCGTCGGTGTCGGTATTCGTTCCCAGCGTAGTTCCTTTTAAGGAAACGCTAGTACCGGGAATTCCCTGTCCGTTGCCGTCGGTTACTTTCCCGGTGATGATAATGGCTTGACGGGAAGTTTTCGCTGACGCGTATAAAGGACTTCCGGTCCAGGGCTGGGCGAATCCACCTCGCAGGTGTAACATCGCTCCACAAATAAGTAGCCATTTAAATTTCATAAGAAGTAAAAAAGGTGTCTAACTATTGGTAGAATTAATATTCAATCGATAGCGGTCGGTTAAACTATTTACTTGAATAGTCCAAAAGTAGAGGTCCTCAAGCAGAATAATCGGGGACGATTTCGTCAAAAAGCGGGTGTAAATTTGACTTTGCTACATTCAGTATCAGCGAGTTAATAAGACGTTCTTCCAAAGGCGATTGGCAGGACTGCTTAGGCCATAAAAAAACAGCTGATGCTCAGAGCACCAGCTGTTTTGAAGTATGAAAAGCCAGGTTTACTTCTTTAGAGTCACGGGAGCAATTCCTTCCAAGGTGGGTTTCGTCGGAGTAATGCTGCCGTCGGCATTGAAGGTCAGCCGATCAATACAGGTTTCGCGATTATAGCCCGCCGCATCGCCCAGCGTAATGCCATCGGGGTAGCGGAAGCGATGATAAACGATGTACCATTCATCCTTGCCCGGCACCTGAATCACCGAGTTGTGACCCGTACCGTAAATCCCCCGACTCTTGTCTTTTTCGATGACGAGGTTATTGGATGGAATAGTCAGAGGACCCAGCGGAGACTTTGCTGTAGCGTAGCGTACCCGGTAGTTTTCACTGCGGGTATCATCTTCCGACCAGAAGAAGTAATACGTTCCTTTCCGATAGATGACGTAGGTACCTTCGCGGAAGGTCTGATCCGGCGTTAGAATTTTCTGCGTTTCGGGTTTGAGCGAACGCATATCTTCGCTCAGCTCCGCCGCGGCCAGATAGCCATTTCCCCAGTATAGATAGCTTTTATTCGTTTGCGGATCAGTAAAAACATCCGGATCGATTTCCTGCCCGTGTTTAATGCCTTCGGGATGTTTATCAATGAAAGGCTTACCAATGTCGGTAAAGGGTCCCGTCGGTTCATCGGCGATGGCCAGGCCAATTTTTTGGGCTCCCGAATAGTAATAAAAGTACTGATACTTGCCGCCGATTTTCTTCTCCACGATGCACGGTGCCCAGGCATTGCGGTTGGCCCAGGTGGTTTGCTTAGGCAAATCCAGAATAACGCCTTCGTCGTGCCAGTCTACCAGATTCGTGGACGAAAAGGTTGTGAAGTACGTACCTCCCCAGTTATCAAAACCATCACTGGTGGGATAGAGATAAAACTTACCCGTTTTCTCCGCATACAGCACTTCCGGATCCGCAAAATGGCCACCCAGTACGGGGTTATTCGCCAGCGGCCACTGCTTCGTCAGAGCCTGATACTCGGCCTGCGTAATCGGCAGAATGGTACCGTGCCGGGGGAGAAAGTTCATGGAAATTTCGTGGTCTACTTTTGTAAAATGCTCCAGGTCTTTGCTGGTCGTAAATTCGTAGCGGCCCTTGGTGTAGACATCGTACATGAGAATGTACTGATCGGAATGGTTGAGTTTAAAAATTCCGGAGCCTTCGACTGGATCATTGGTCTGTTGCAGGTAGGCGTCGTGCTGAGTATAGGGGCCCGTCAATTGTTTGGCGGTAGACTGCTTGATGCCATTACCGTTGCCTTCCGTTTTATAGAACAGGTGGTACACGCCATCCTTCCGGATAATATCTGCATCGATACAGGACCCACCCTGAGGGTTGGTGAAGAGCAACTGGGGCGTACTTTCCAAAGCCGTGAAATCCGCATTGGCGTAAGCGTAATAGATCTTGTCGGCATCTTTCCCAAATCGCATGGACCAATAAATCATGTACTTTTTTGCGACGGGATCGTAGATGGTCTGCGGAGCCCATACCCGGTTTACTTCCTTGAATGCCGGATAGGTTTGCGTAATGTCAATCTTACTGGATTTCCAATGCAGTAGATCCTTCGACCGAAGCAGCACCATGCCATGGTTCGGTCCCCAGCTGTTTTTAACGGTGTGCATATCCGTGGCTACCATATAAAACGACTTGCCATCTTCACTACGCAAAATATGCGGATCGCGAACGCCGCCCGTGGCACTGATCTCAGCCGAGGGAATAACCGGTTGATTGAAATTGAGGGCTTTGTAGTTGTACCCATCTGTACTGACGGCAAAACGTATGGCCTCCTGGTTAGCTCCTTTACCCGTAAAATAAACAAAAAGGTACGCTGAATAGGGTTCTTTCCGAAGGGGTTCGGCCCATCCGGAGGAAACAAAACCCACGAAAAGCCACAGACAAAAAAGGATACGATAGGACATAAAGGTTTTGAAAAGGAATTGAAATGCTTGCGAATAAGAAGAAAATAAGTAAACTTATGATCTTTTTAAGTTGATTTACGGGCGAAATTATTTCCCATGGGCAACTCATACAACAAAGTTAAAACCTATGTAATGGCCGGAGAGGCTTTTTTTCGTCAAAACAGAGGGGCATATTAGCCAATCTATGAAGTTCTTTTTCTTAAGCTGTATTTTCTGGATGAGTTGTTGCCTGATACCGGCGATGGCTCAATCCGCACCTTTTCGCTTTGAACACATTACGGTCAATGAAGGCCTCTCCCACAGTGACGCCATGTGCGTGGCTCAGGATCGGCTGGGTTTTACCTGGGTAGGAACCAACAAAGGGCTGGATCGGTACGACGGGCATAGCTTAAAGACGTATGACTTGCCCTTGAATGACCACCTGGGCACGACAGCCAATCGCGTCCGAACGCTCCATGTAGACCCCGCCGGACGACTATGGGTGGGTGTGGAACGAGCCGGGTTATATCTGTATGACGCTTCAAAAGATCGCTTTTCGAGTATTCTGGAATGTGCAGGAGCCGCTGCTTTTCAGGCTCTGGCTCAGCAATTATCTGAAGTAAATATCAACGCCATTACCTCTGACGCTCCTCAGCGTCTTTGGGTGGCTACGCATCAGGCCGGATTGTTTGTCATAGAACTGGATGCTTGGGGAAATATTCAAAAGATAGCCCGAATTTCGATCTTCGGTCAACCCAGCATCTCCCGGCTCGCGGTAGATCGTACCGGACAGGTCTGGGTAGGAACCCTTAATCATGGCTTATGGGTTATCAAACCCCATACTCGTAAAGCTTTGCAGGTACAAGCCCTGAATCAGACATCGATTCGGGCCCTTCACCGGGATTACCGGGGTGATTTGTGGATTGGTACGGGAAATCAGGTATTCTGGGCTTCAGAGGCTACCCTTGCTCAAGGGGGCCATTTACAGCCGCAAGCCCTACCCTTGCAGTTTGCGACGATCGAAAGTCTGTTTCTCGATTCATTTCAGCGGCTTTGGATTGGTACCAGTTATGGCCTGATGCTCATGCGGCCTGCCCAGCGTAGCGGACTGCCGCTGGATGTAACCGATGTACAAACCTTCCTGCCTCAGGATACGGATCTATACAGCATCAATTCCGTACGGGTGCACGATATTCTGGAAGATCGATTTAACAACCTCTGGCTGGCAACTTCAGCCGGGGGACTAAACTTGCTGAAACTCCGCTCGAAACCATTCGGACTCATCCGGCGGCAGATGCTAGGCTCTACGACTCCGGCTCACAATTACATCAATACTATTTTTAAAGACGAAAAAGCTCAGCAGATCTGGATGGGTACCCGTAACGGATTTGCCAGTTACGACCTCCGCCAAAAAACCTTCAAAAATTACCTCAGCAGTACGGTATTCGGCCGCGATAATGGCATGGACGTATCGGCTATCTATCAGGATACCCAGGGCACTTTATGGATCGGTACGCGTTACAAAGGCCTCTTGCGGATGGCTCCGGGCGGAAGTTTAGCACCCCGCCTGCAAGCTCCCGTCCCGAACGGACCGGACTGGCGAAACATCTGCATCGAACACATCACGCAGGACCGCCACGGTATGCTCTGGGTTGCCACCAGCAGTGCCGGTATTCTTGCGTACGATGAGCAGGGGAACTACCTGGGTACCTACTCGCCCGATCAGCATAATTTGCCTACGCGACAGATTACCTCGCTTCTGTACGACGCCAGTCAGGATTGTTTATGGGCCAGTACGCGGGATCAGGGCGTACTTAAGCTCCAGATCCGGCAGGGTAAATTGTCTTTACTGAAAGCCTTTACGCATCAACCGGGTAATCCGAATAGTTTGCAAACGAATTACGCCTGGCCCCTGGCCAAAGATTCCGTCGGATACCTCTGGATCGGTACCATCGGGGGTGGTCTGCACCGACTCACGCCCGGTACGGAACGCATCGAACGCTACCGCCACTGGGTACCCGAAAATGATATTGAAAGTTTACAGTTTGACGGATCGGGAAACCTCTGGATTGGTGGGACGGGTCTCTATCAGTTTAATCCCCGTACTCGTCAGCTCTGGCATTATGATGTAACGGACGGCCTTCAGAGTAATTCCTTTAAAGTCGGAGCCTCCTACCGCTCCAGCGATGGGACGCTTTACTTCGGCGGTATCAACGGCATTACGTCTTTCAAACCCGCCGCAATCCGTCCGAACCCCTATCCGCCGCTGGTACAGATCACCGAATTCCGCGTGCACAATCAACCTGTAGCTACCGGCGATACCTTAAACGGCCGAGTACTGCTGGAAAAGCCGTTTTCGGCGAATCCGGATCTTCGGCTGGAGGCCTCCGAAAACGATTTTTCTCTGGCTTTTGTCGCCCTGAATTATGCCAATCCGAAGAAGCAACGGTACGCCTATCGTCTGACAGGGTACAACACAGATTGGGTGGAATTGCCCAGCGGACAACGCATGGCCAGTTTTTCAAACCTGGCTGCCGGTACGTATACCTTCCTGGTGAAAGCAACCAACGGCGATGGCATCTGGTCGAGCCAGGCCGCTCAGGTGCAGGTAACGATTCTGCCACCCTGGTGGAAAAGCTGGTGGGCATACGTACTCTATGGCTGTATCCTAACGGGGGCTCTGCTGTTGTACCGCCGCATCGCTACGGCTCAGCAGGATCTGAAAAATACCCTGGCTTTTGAAAAGTTCCAGCATGAAAAAGAAAAGGAATTGACCGATTTGAAGCTGAGCTTTTTCACGAACGTCTCCCACGAACTCCGAACGCCCCTTACCCTGATCCTGGGGCCGATGGAAGAACTGGTATCTGCCAAATACCAGCAGAGTGGACTGCGAGAAAAAGTCTTACTCATGCACAGCCAGACGCGTAAGCTACTCGATCTGGTGAATCAGTTACTCGATTTTCGCAAGGTGGAGTCGGGCCATTTGTCTCTAAAGGCCAGTCGGGAAAACATCAGCAGTTTTGTACAAGAACTGTATCTCATTTATCAGCTCAAAGCCGAAGAAATGCAACTGGATTACCGGCTGGAAAAACCAGCGGAGCCCATTTACCTGTATTTTGACCGGAACAAACTGGAAATCATTCTGACTAATCTCTTATCGAATGCCTTCAAGTACACCCGCCCGCAGGACCGGATTCGCTTGTCCTTACAGGTGGTGGGAGATGTCGGGCAGTCGGCGGAGTACCACAACGGTCGGCTTCTACAGCATTACCTGGAAATTCAGGTACGGGATTGGGGTGTAGGAATGCCCACCGAAGAACTTGAGCACATTTTCGATCCCTATTTCCAGGCTTCTCATACCCAAACGCTGAAGATTGTAGGTTCGGGCATTGGCCTTTCGTTGGTAAAACAGTGGGTGGAACGGCACCGGGGCGAAGTTTCGGTAACCAGTGCACCAAATCAGGGGACTACTTTCACAGTCCGCCTGCCTTTCGGGAATCGCCATTTGCAAGCCTCCGAAATTCACGTTCCCGAAACCGCCGTTCCCACTACGCTGGAGCTACCCGAGGCCGACGCGGAACTCCTGGCGGCAACCAGTCAGTTACCGATTTCGCTCCGCGTGCTGGTGGTGGAAGACAATGAAGAAGTGCGGAAATATCTGCACCAGTTATTGGTCGGTGAATTTGAAGTACTGACGGCCGTTGATGGACTGGATGGCTGGAATCAGGCCCTGACGAGTCTGCCCGACCTGATCATTAGTGACATTATGATGCCCCGGAGCGACGGTCTGGAACTTTGTCGCAAAATCAAGCAGCATCCCAAAACTAGTCATATACCCGTGTTGCTGCTTACGGCCCGAGCCGCGGCGGTGTACGAACTGGAAGGTCTGGAACACGGAGCCGACGATTACATCACCAAGCCCTTCCATCCTAAAATCCTGTACGCCAAAATCACGAGTATACTGCTGAACCGGGTCAAACTACGGGAGTACTACCAGCGAAAAATTTTGCTGGAGCCCTCCGAAGTCGTCATTCCGGATGCTGATAAGTTCTTCCTGGAAAAGGCCATGCAGATTGTCGAAAACCAATTACAGGAACCTGAATTCAACGTTCAGATCCTGGTTCAGGAAATGGGCATGAGTCAGTCGGTATTCTATCGGCGGCTGAAAAGTATTACTGGACAAACCGTTGTTGAATTCATTCGCGATGTACGTATGAAACGGGCCGCCCAGCTTCTGTCCAGCACCCCGATGCGGGTATCGGATATTGCGTATCAGGTAGGGATTGAAGACGTGAAGTATTTCCGGAAAATGTTTCAGAAGCTGTACAATGTGCCGCCCTCGGAATACGCCCGACAATTCCGAACGACGACTACGCCGCTGGAAGAAGACTACAGCTAAAACGTGTAAATCACAAATCTAAAACGTGTAAATCACAAATAAGGTTAATCCAATAATCACTACCATTAATGCATAGATGAGCCATGCATAGTAGTGACTCTTTCTGGGGTTGGAAGGCGATGCGTTCATAGCGTGAGTTCGGTGGGCAATACTAAGCCGCCCGCTCGCCTGTATCGGGGTACAAATTCGGTAGTTAAGGGGGAAGAATTGAGCGATACTACGATCCGGTTGTGTATTTCGCCTGATTAGGATCAAATGGTCCTTCGTTGGTTATACTGTTTGTTAGTTACTCAGCAAAAATAGCGGTGCCATTCGTTAGATCAGACCTGGAGTGTAGGCGGCATTCGTTACGTTCTCCTCCAAGTAATAATAAAGGCTCTCTCCAATAATCGGAAAAAGCCTTTACCAGGATACATAGAGGTGGGTGGATATAAAATGCTACATGGACTCTTCGTTAGAAATCTTCCTTGTGCAGGAACTCCGTCAGTCATTGTGATAATCCCCATAAATCAGCCTGACTAACGGAGTAGGTTCCAACCAGAGAACCCGGCCCTGCCCTAAGGTGCAGAGATCTTGTTTCAATCCCTCTGCATGAACGAGACGATACAAAAGTAACGGTTAAGACTATACGAACAAACGGCCTGATTTTACTATAAAGATGCCCTTACTATTAGGGTTGAGCGAATCCATCAATTAATCTTATTTATTGATTCCAGATAGGATGTAAGGACTTTGGGCTGAACCTTACCAGAAAAATGCCGGGTTACACTGTTTGTACACACTTTTATTCTTACCCAAACTTTTTGGCTAAGTCTTCTGCATTTTAGGCTACGTTTAGCAAACGGGTGATGGTGAACTTTGTCGAAACATTCCACAGCACACGTATGTCAAGCACAAATCAGGGAAAAGTTATCGTCATCACGGGAGCCAGTAGTGGCATTGGCCAAGCT
Organism: Siphonobacter curvatus; assembly: GCF_002943425.1. NCBI lineage: Bacteria > Pseudomonadati > Bacteroidota > Cytophagia > Cytophagales > Cytophagaceae > Siphonobacter > Siphonobacter curvatus. Next base: position 309,055 of record NZ_PTRA01000002.1, on the reverse strand, counting down.
ATCGCTCGCCTGTTAGCTCAGCAAGGGGCAATCGTAGTGCTGGGAGCCCGGCGGGAAGATCGTCTGATCGAACTCGTACATCAAATCAAAGAAGAGGGCAAACAGGCTACTTATGCACTAACCGATGTTAGCCAGCAGGCAGACCTGACGCGTCTGGTCGAGTTGGCCCGTCAGCAGTACGGCAAGGTAGATGCTATCATCAACAATGCGGGCGTGAGTGAGCTTTCGCGTATGGATGAGTTACAAATTGGGGATTGGGAAAAGATGATCGATATTAACCTGAAAGGAGTCCTGTACGGTATCGCTGCGGGGCTGGCGGTATTCAAACAACAGGGTTTCGGGCACATCATTACCATTATTTCCACCTCGGGTATCAAAATTACACCCAATCAGGGCGTCTACGCGGGAACCAAAAATGCCGTTCGCACCATTCATGAAGCCCTACGACAGGAATCTAAAGGGAAGTATCGGGTAACGGGCATTTCACCGGGCATGGTAAAAACCGATTTTGTAGCTCAGTTGAAAAATGAAGCTTTAAAAGAAGCCATCACGGATCAAATGGACACGTTCGGCCTGCCTCCCGAAGCCGTGGCCCGGGCCGTGGCCTTTGCTCTGGAACAACCGGATGACGTAGAAATTGGTGATATTGTCATTCGTCCTACCGCCCAGGACTAGTAGAGGGCATTTATTCCTCAGCCGTTATGCTTGTAAAGATTGATCGCATGAAAGCACCGCAAACGCACGTTTTTAAAACGATTACTGAGCTGCTAGAGTACCTAAAGCAACCGAAGCCTTTACATCCGCTGATCGCTCTGGTTTCGTATCAGGCAACGGCTCCCGATTTAGAGCAGGCCGGAGCCGTGTTGATGCTTGATTTTTATAAAATCTCTTTCAAAACCCGATTTAACGGACAGGTTCGCTACGGGCCGGGCTACTACGATTTTCAGGAGGGTGGACTGGCTTTTCTAGCTCCGCATCAGTTGGTTACCATGACCGCTTCAACGGACAGTTACGAGGGGTTCGCTCTGTATTTTCATCCGGACCTGATTCGAACCTATCCGCTCGGCAAAACGATCCGGCAGTATCATTTCTTTTCCTACGACGTCTCGGAAGCCTTGTTTTTATCGGCGAGTGAAAAGGAGGTCATTACCTCATTATTTGATTCCATTCAGCGGGAGCTTCACACCAATATCGACGCCTTTAGTCAGGACGTACTGGTTTCGCAGCTTGAACTGCTGTTGCATCACAGTAATCGCTATTACAATCGGCAATTTCTGACGCGTAAAGCCGTTCATCATGATTTGATAAACACCATGGATGCCTACCTGATCAGCCGATTTTCACAACCGCTGAACGGCATTCCCACGGTACAGGAAGTAGCGGATCACGTGAAGGTATCGCCCCGCTATTTAACGGATATGCTCAAAACTCTGCGGGGGCTTAGCACGCAGCAGTACATTCACAATCAGTTGATTGAAGCGGCAAAAACCTACCTAAGTACGAGTGGCTTAACCGTGGCCGAAATTGCCTACCATCTGGGTTTCGAGCATCCGCAATCGTTCAGTAAGTTGTTTAAATCCAAAACCAGACTTTCTCCGGTGGCCTTTCGGCAATCCTTCAGGGATTAGATTTCAGATGAGAACGCATAGATCAGAATGTCTCTTTCGATACCAATTTCCTGCAGACTAACAGGAGTACACAGGAGGACCTATTTCTTAAAGATCCTCCTGTGTAGTTTATAAAAGCAGAATCGGTCTTGCCTGGCAGTTTTGATGAGAAAGCGATTCTCTTTCGAGTAATCAGCCGCTTTTTGCCCCACTCATTCGGTTGGTCTTTTCTGCCGCTTCCCGTCAGGCAAAGTCGATTCATACGTAAAAAAACGGTCGATTTTACATTTCTTTGTGCCGGCAAGGCTAACGATACGTACACGCTTACGACAGCCGATTGCCGCATGTACTACCTCGACAAACCGTATGAAACTCCTTTTATTCCTACTCATTACTCTTCCCTTTTTGACTTTCTCAACGCCTGAAAGCATTTCCTCTGTCTCTACATTAGCTTTAATCGATAGTAGTCAGCGTCACGAAAATCCGGTCATTCCCGGGGATTTCGCGGACCCTTCGATCATTCGTGTGGGTCAAACATACTACGCGACCGGAACTTCTTCGGAATGGGCACCCCATTTTCCCGTACTGCAGTCTACCGATTTACTCCACTGGCAACCCGTAGGGTACGTGTTTCCCAAAACGCCCGTCTGGGCGGCGGCTTCGTTCTGGGCCCCGGAGCTGTATTACCGAAACGGCACCTACTTTGTGTACTACGTAGCCCGCAAAAAAAGCGATGGCATTTCCTGTATCGGTGTAGCAACATCCAGTAACCCAGCAAAAGGATTTACTGACCGGGGCATTTTGCTTGAGTTTGGCAAAGAAGCGATTGATCCTTTTGTGATCGAAGATAAGGGGCAGTTGTACATCACCTGGAAAGCCTATGGTCTGGATCAGCGGCCCATTGAAATTCTGGGGAGTCGACTTTCCAATGACGGATTAAAAGTACAAGGAGAACCCTTTATGCTCCTGCGGGATGATAAAAAAGAAGGGTTGGAAGGACAAGCTCTCATCAAGCGAGACAACGCATACTATCTGTTTTATTCCCCGGGCAATTGCTGCGGCAGGGACTGTAATTACAAAGTAGAAGTTGCCCGGTCGGCATCTCTGCAAGGCCCCTATACTCGCTTTGAAGGCAATCCTTTACTGGCCGAAACTGACGAATGGAAGTGTACGGGCCACGGCACGCTGGTTACTTCGCCAACTGGCAAAACCTATTACCTGTACCATGCTTACCATAAGAAGGAGCTTGTGTACACGGGCCGACAAGGTATGCTGGGCGAAGTGGTGTGGGATGCGGAATGGCCCCGAATCAAACCGCTGGGCAACGAGGCGGAACGCGTCAAGAATTTCCGGGATGACTTTTCAGCAACCGCGGTATCTGGCAGCTGGCAGTGGGATTTTCGTCATGCCACACCGGAAGTTAAAGTCAGTAAGGGCAACCTTTTCTTAACGGGTCAATCCCTTGCAAACAACCTTTCCGGTACGGCGTTGACGATTCGCCCCCTTCTGGGTGATTATACCATGACCACCGAAGTCGTCAATCAAAATGCGGCCTTGAAAGGTCTGGTGCTCTACGGGGATGCCGGACAAGCCGTAGGCCTCGGCATTCAGGGCAATCAGGTACAGATTTGGGAAGTAAAGAAAGATCAGCGGCAGATTCTCCGGCAGGAGTCGATTGCCGCAGCAAAAGCAGTTCAGCTTAAAATGGACGTGAAAGACGGCTCTCATATACGGTTTTACTGGAGTCCGGACGGTAAAAAATGGAACGAACTCACCACTGCTGCTGGCGTGTATAATGGAAGTTTTCTGCCCCCCTGGGATCGTAGTCCACGACCCGGCTTACTGCATCAGGGTACGACAACCGAACCAGCCGTTTTTAGCTTCTTTGCCCTTTCCTACCAATAATTTAGATACAGCTAGAACCCGTATACCCCCCCCAAAGGAATCAGGCATTCCTTTGGGGGTTCTTTGATAGGTACCTAACTGATTTCCACGTGGGTCACCAATCCTAGATCGATTATATTACTTCACGAAGTTTTTATTAAAATATTTCGAGTTGAGTACTAAGGGTATGGGGGGTATTCTTTGTCACCCTAGTAAAGACTTATCTGTAGCTAATGGGATTGGTAGAAAAGCTTTCTATATCAGAAACTTCTTTGCGGGAAGAGCGTCTGCAACCGGAACCGTCCAAAGTGATTGATAACGAACATTTTATTCGAGCCGCTTTTGCCGAGTCTACCGGGAAAGGTTTTGAAGCCCTGTTTCGTCTGTATTATCAGCCTTTGTTCAGCCATGCCTTACGCTTTGTGTATACCAGAGAAAAGGCGGAGGATATTGTATGTGATGTATTTCATGATTTCTGGAAGAGTAATACCTACGCTTCCATGCAGGGTACGTTTCGTTCGTATTTGTACGCGGCGGTGCGAAATCGGGCGTATACCTACGTTCGTTATGAGTTGAAAGAAGAGAAAAATACGACTTCCCCGGAATCTTCCGAACACCTCTCAGAGGCAAACAATCCCGAATCCCTGATTGAGTATGATGAGTTGTACCAACGCATAGATCAGGCTATTTTACAGCTTCCCGCCCAATGTCAGCGGGTCTTCATGTTGAGCCGGTTTGAGGGAAAGAAAAACAAGGAAATCGCTACAGAATTGAACCTGTCCCTGAAAACCGTAGAAGCTCATATGGCGAAAGCCTTGAGTCAGCTTCGGAAAGCTATTCTGGCAATAGCCATCCTGCTACAGTGGTTTAGCTAATATCTTTCATCCCAACCACCTATTGAAAGCCAACCGATTACCATGGAAGACCAGGTCATTAAAAACACGGTGCACGATTACTTCGCGGGTCGGGCTACACCCCTGCAGAAGAAAGTCATTGAAGACTGGCTGAAGCATGCCGACAACCACGAACAGTACTACCAGTGGCTGCACGAATGGGAGTTAAACCACCTTCAGGGCCGAGCCTCGTGGGAGAATGCTTTTCAGCGTACGCAGCAAATGCTTCATCAGGAATCCGAGCCGGAATCTATTCTTCAAACGGAGGATACGCCCACCCGCTGGTGGAACCGGATATCGGTTCGGCTAATTGCGGCCGTGCTGGTCGTTGCCTTTCTGGGTGTCTCTTTTCCGGCCATTCGGAACCTGATTTATTACCAGACGAGTGAAACGGGATACGGTGAAACCCGGAAAATTTCCTTTGAGGACGGTTCAAGCGTTACCCTGAATGCCAACTCTTCGTTACGTTACCCACGATTTGGCTTTGGCGAAGGTACGCGTCGGGTCGAACTGCGGGGCGAAGCTGATTTCCAGATTGAACATACGCCGCAGCATCAACCTTTCATCGTTTCCATTCCCAGTGGTCTGGAAGTGAATGTCTTAGGCACCCAGTTTACCGTTTTTGCCCGCAGTCGTCGCTCGCAGGTTACACTCCGATCCGGAAAAGTGGCCTTACAGATGAAACAGGCTCCGCAGGCTTCTCCGCTCGTGATGCAGCCCGGCGATCTGGTTGTCGTGAATCCGTCGGGAAAACTCAGTCGCTCGCATACTGCCCATCCGGAGCAATACGCTTCCTGGAAAGACCATCACCTCACACTCAACCGAACCTCCCTCCGGGAACTGGCATCCATTCTCGAAGAAACCTATGGGTTCAAAGTGGAAATTAACGATCCGGAACTCGCCAGTCGAACGGCTACGGGCCTCTTACCCGCCGAAAACCCCGAAGCTACCCTGGAGCTTATCGCCGAACTATTCGCCATCAATTTCACCCGTCACGACAACCGGATTGTTTTCAAAGACTAGACGCTAACCCTAAACCTATTTTTGTGTATGAGACTGCTTTCCCGGCGAGCTCGAAGATCGCTATTGGTCTGTGTTTCCCTATCCGTCTGTTCGCAGGTGTTGGCCCACTCACAGACGAGGCCCGGATTTTCCTTTGTTACGAATCAGATGACCCGCCAACCCAACGCTACCCTGCGGGATGTATTAATGCAGCTAAAGAGCACCTACCGGATCAACATCATTTTTGAAGATCGCCTGGTGCAATTGCCCGTCGATCCAGCGGTAGTGGATCGCAAACGTTCCCTCGAAGAAAACCTGACGCGACTACTGCAACCCAATGCCCTCGGCTTCAAAAAAATAAGCGACGGGGTATACATGATTGTACGCAACCGCAAGCTACAGGAACAGACCTCCACTTCCCCTGAAAAAACCACAGTTCCCATCGGTACGCCCACACTCGCTGCCCTAGCCGAGGTAGTAGAGTTACCCAAAGCTCCCCAAGATCGCCAGATTCAGGGAACGGTCAAGGACGAAAAAGGTGAAGCACTGCCGGGGGTCAGCATCATCGTGAAAGGCACGACGCGGGGTACCAACTCCGACGTACAGGGGGAGTTCAAGCTGAGTATTCCCGACGGCGAAGTCACGCTGATTCTATCTTTTGTGGGGTATAAAAGCCAGGAGTTGCTGGTAGGCAATCAGACCGTACTGAATGTTTCCCTGCAACCCGAACCCAGTGCTCTGGACGAAGTAGTGGTCATCGGTTACGGTACCACTCGCCGAAAAGACCTCACCGGTTCCGTTTCCAGCGTGAAAGCTGCCGACATCACCCTAAGTCCGGTAACAAATCCCGTGGAAGCCCTGCAGGGCCGCGTGGCGGGTCTGGATATTGAACGGGGCAGCGGCCGGGCTGGAACTACGCCCAACATTCTCTTACGCGGGAACCGCTCCATTTCCGGGGGACAAACGCCGCTGTATCTGATCGACGGCGTACCGGGAAATATTAATGCCCTGAATCCCAATGATATTGAAAACATTGATGTGCTGAAAGACGCGGCGGCTACGTCCATCTATGGGGTTGCCGGAGCCAATGGGGTCATCATCGTTACCACCAAAAAGGCCAAAGCGGGCAAATTACAGATTGACGTCGACAGTTATTACGGCATCAACGGCTTCGCCCGTTTTCCCAAACCGCTTACCGGCAACCGCTGGATTCAGTACCAGAAAGACCGCTATTTTACCGAACGGGGCACCTATACCGATAACCTCGTCGATCTGGTTTCGTCCGTGGAAGTGCGTAATCTGGTCGAGCAGGGCCGCTGGGTAAACTGGGTGGATGAAACGCTTAAAACCGGGGTTCAGCAAAACCACTTCGTTTCCCTGCGGGGCGGCACGGACAAAGTGCAGGCTTATTTGTCCATGGGTTACATCGGAGAAAAGGGGATTTACCAATTCGACGAAGCCAAGATTCTCAACCTGCGTACGGGCATGGACCTGAAGTTCAGCAAGCTGTTCAAAGCCGGGATTCAAACCGTACTGACGGCCCGCAATACCGATGCCACCGCCAGCCGGGTGAACAAAGCGTATAGTGTAGCTCCCGTAGGTGAAGCGTACAATGAAGACGGCACCGTTCGACTCCGGCCCCTGGGTGAAAGCAACTCTACCATCAGCCCCATTGCCAATTATGCTCCCGGCGTGTACGTAGACAATTCCAAAAGCCTGAATGTCAATATTTATCCCTACGTCGAATTAACGCCCCTCGATAACCTGACCATCCGGTCCAACCTGGGTTTGACGGCCTCGGGTTCTCGGGATGGCTTTTTCCAGAGCGAACGAGCCTATAATCCGGCATCGGAAGGACGGGTCAACAAGGAAGCGAGTTACTCCAACGGCTTTGGCTATTCGTACATCTGGGAAACTTACGCAACCTACAACTTGAATCTACCCAAAGACCATCAGTTAACCGCCACGGCGATCACTTCGATGGCAAAGACGCAGACGGAAACGTCCAATATTTCAGTTAACGGCCTGGATTTTGATTACTATCAGTTTTACAACACCGGAGCCGCCAATACCGTCAGCAACCGTTCAACAAGCTATTCGGAAACCAGCCGGATGTCGTACGCTGGACGTTTGCACTACAGCTATCGGAGTAAGTATCTGCTGACCTTATCCAATCGCTGGGACGGGGCTTCGCAGTTGTACCGCAACTGGGCGTCCTTCCCTTCGGTGTCGGTAGCCTGGCGGGCCAGTGATGAAAAATTCATGGAAGGCGTCAAGACCTGGATCGATGATCTGAAAGTTCGCTTCAGCTACGGGGTTACGGGGAATAATAACATTTCGCCGTACCAAAGCATTTCGGAAATGGTATCCAAAACGGCGGGGTCCAACCTGTCGCTGGGCGGTTCGAGTATTTTGCCCATCTACGTGCTGAAACAGGCCTTAGGCAATCCGGATCTTACCTGGGAAAAGTCGTATACCACCAACTTTGGCACCGATTTCTCCCTATTCAACGGCAGAATTGACCTGACGGCCGACCTCTACCGGACGCGTACGGATGGGGTGTTGTACAAACGCAATTTACCTTCGACGGCCGGTGGCTTCGACGCGAAAAACCTGTACACAAAAGTGCTGAATATTGCCAAAACGCAGAATGAGGGCTTAGAACTGACTGCCTCTTTCCGTACGATGGCAAAGAAGGATTTTCAATGGAACACCACCGTAACCTTTACGGCCGCCCGTGAAAAGCTGGTTAGTATTGATTTGGGAAACGCTCAGAGTGCCACTTCGCTCATCTCGGAAAACCTTTTCGTTGGCTCGCCGCTTCGCACCTTTTACGATTACAAGAAAACGGGCATCTGGCAAACAGCGGATAGTGCTCAGGCCCGCCTGTACGGAGCTAAACCCGGTGATATTCGGCTGCAAACCGTCCCGCGAGTCAATGCCAATGGCGAATCCGACAACGGGGTACATGCCTATTCAGCCGCCGATCGGATGATTGTGGGCAGTGCGAACCCCCGGTGGCTCATGGGGATTCAGAATTCGTTTGCTTATAAAAACTTTGATCTCACTCTATTCGTCAACATGCGTTTCGGCCATACGATCAATGCGACCGGACTGGGTTACTGGAATACGATTTCCCAGCCCGAAACCTACAACTACTGGACGCCTACGAATCCGACGAATGATTTTCCGCAACCGGGTTCAGCTTTTAGTAACACTTTCGTTTCGGCCCTCAATTACGTGGACGGCTCGTACGTAAAAGTCAAGAATATTACCCTGGGCTATACCCTGCCCAAGCCCTTGCAGAATACCCTGGGCTTATCCCGGATGCGGTTTTACGGTACGATCTATAATCCACTGATTTTCACGAGAAGCCCTTTGTTGAAAGGATTTGATCCGGAATCGGGCGGCTCGGATTCCTTTCCGCTCTTCAAACAAATCATTATGGGGGTGAACCTCTCCTTTTAAAACCATTCGTATGCGAGTATATACACTGATTTTCGTAGCCATCTGGACACTCGCCTCCTGCCAGAAATTGGGCGAATACAACCCCGCCGGCTTACCCGTGGAAGGGGTACTGACGGACAAAGCGGGCCTGGAGGGAGCCATCAACGGCTGTTACACTGATCTGTACTTTTTTCATGGAAAAGTGGACCTGATCGGCCCTAC